>NZ_JAJB01000033.1:0-104541 GCF_000583215.1 Brevibacterium sp. VCM10 | reverse complement strand
CGCCGTCAGGTAGTAATCAGCGGTTGATGCGTTCCTTCCAGGCGGCCATGACCTCCGGGGAGGTCGGCTTCGATGCGAAGGACCCGACGAGGTAGCCGACCAGCGAGGCGATGAGGCCGAGGTAGATCGCCTCGTTCGAGTAGATGCCCATCGTGATCATCACCACCACGGTGGTCACGGCACCGAGGATCATGCCGGCCATGACGCCGACGATCGTGCCGCGCTTGAACACGAGGCCGCCGAGGATCGGGATGAACAGGCCGGCCACCAGCAGGTTGTACGCCACGGTCAGCGCCTCGACGACGCTGGGCATGATCATCGCGAGCACCAGGGTGACGACACCGAGCACGATGAGGTAGATGCGCGAGTCGCGCACCTCGTCACCGGTCTCGCGCACCAGCGACCGTACGAGCGTCGACCTCGCGCTCGTTCCCGATCCGGTTCCATTCGCCGAGGCGGCCGACCCATCCGTCGCTGCGCCGTCCGCAGACGATCCGGCCGAGGCCGGCACGATGTCCTTGCGGGCGAGGATCGGTTCGACGATGTCCTGGCGGCAGACGGTCGAGGCGGCCATGAGCGAACCGGACGCCGTCGACATCATTGCGGCCAGCGCCGCAGCCAGCACGATTCCGCCGAGCACCGGCGACATGGAGGCATCGACGACGGCGGCGAACACATCGTCCTGGACCTCGATGCCGGGCACGATCGTGGTCGCGGCCATGCCGATGAGCGCACCGGCCGCGGCGTAGAGCAGGCAGTAGACGCCCGCGGAGAATCCGCCCCACCGGGCCACTCCCGGGCTGCGGGCGGTGAACACGCGCTGCCAGATGTCCTGGCCGATGAGCAGACCGAGGGTGTAGATGAGGATGTAGCCGAGGATCCCCTGCCAGCCGATGCCCACCGGTGAGGTGTGCGTGTCGGGCAGCGAGGAGAACAGCTGACCGATGCCCCCGGACTTCGAGAGCACGAGCGGCAGCATGATGAGGAAGATGCCGATCGTCTGGATGAAGAACTGCACGAAGTCCGTCAGCGTGATCGACCACATTCCGCCGAGCATCGAATAGAGGATGACGATGCCGCCGCCGATGAGCACCGACCACACCTTGTTGAGGTCGAACAGGGTATGGAAGACCGTCGCGTAGGCGACCGTCGACGTCGTCGAGATCATCAGACCGTAGGCGGTCATGATCGCTCCGGAGACGAACCGGGAGCCCCTGCCGTAGCGGAGTTCGAGCATCTGCGAGACCGTGTAGATCTCGAGCTTCTGAATCTTCGGCGCGAAGAACAGCGACAGCGCGATGATGCCCAAGCCGATCGACAACACGAGCCACATGCCCGACAGTCCGGCCGTGTAGCCGAGGCCCACACCGCCGATCGTCGACGCGCCGCCGAGGACGACGGCCGACATCGTGCCGGTGTAGAGCAGCCCGCCGAGGCGGCGCCCGGCGACGAGGAAGTCCTCCTGGTTATGGGCCTTGAATCGGCCCCAGACTCCGAATCCCACCATGGCGGCGAGATAGATGATGACAATTGCAGAGTCCACGGTGACCCTCTCTGTTGGATCGGCTCAGTGGCCGACGGTGATGTGAATGGCAGTGGGCACCCTGCGATCGAGCGCCTCGGCGATGGCGGAGGGCAGGGCGGAGTCGATGTCCGCCTCGGCGATCGTCACCCCGGCCCCGCCCATGGACTGACCGAGCTTCGCGAAGTCCGGGCGGGCGAGCCTGACGGCGAAGGGTTCGATGTCGCGGTCGACCATCTGTCCTTCGATCTCCGCGTATCCGCCGTTGTCGACGACGACGAAGGGGATGCCCAGTCCCAGCTCGGCCGCGGTCATGAGCTCCTGGATGGAGAACATGGCCGCACCGTCGCCGAGGATGCACACGACCGGACGCGCAGGGTCGGCGAGCTTCGCCCCGAGCGCGGCGGGAATGCCGTACCCCAGGGTGGCGAATCCGGGCATGTAGAGCAGCTGGTCGGGTGTGCTCGCCGTCAGGGCGTGCACGGTGCCGTCGTAGGTGACCTGCGAGGAGTCACCGGAGATGACGACGGTCGATCCCGCTCCCTCTTTGACGAGCCGTGTGACCCTGGCGCCGATCGCGTCGAAGTCGAATTCGGTGGCCCAGCTCTCCCGGATCCGGGCGACCCGGGAGGCCCCGGATTCTGTCGCCGAGGCGGCCCATCCGTGTCGTTCGGACGCATCCGTTCCGGCATTCCTCGCCGAGGCGGCCGTGGCCGGTGCGGATTCGAGCGCGCTCATGAGCGCGGTGAGGAACTCGCCGGCGTCCGCACAGGCGAGGATGTCCCCGGGAAGGTTCTTGTTCAGCTGGTCGGGGTCGATATCGCAGCGGATGACGGTCTGCGAGACCGAGTCATCACGGACGCCGATGCGTGTCTGCGCGCCGATGGCTCCGCCCCACAGGTCGGAGTCGGCCAGTTCGGATCCGAGCACGATGAGCACATCGGCAGCCGCGGACTCGGCCTGCACGCTGGGGAAGCGCACGTTCGAACCCAGTGACAGCGGATGCGTCTCGGACACGATGCCCTTGCCGTTGGCCGTCGTCGCCAGGGGAGCGTCGAGGGCCTCGATGAGACGGGCAACCTCGGCGTGAGCGCGCCGGGCTCCGCCGCCGGCGATGACCAGCGGGCGCTTGGCCGTACGGATCGCCTCGGCGGCACGGGCCACGACATGATCGTCGAGTCCAGGGCGGCGTCTCGCGAACGGGACCGGGACGCTGCCGTTCCATGCCCCCTCGAGCACGTCGAGGGGAACCTCGATGTGCACGGGTCCGGGACGGGCCGAGTCGAACATTGCGAACGCCTCGGCGACGGCCTGAGCGGCGCCTTCGGCGGTGCGGGTGCGCTGGGAGGACACGAGGAGGTGACCCACCGCCCCGGAGGAGTCCTTCGTCTCGTGGAGCATGCCGACGTCGGCGCGTTCGAAACCGGTGGGCACACCGGGGGAGAGGATGAGCATCGGGCGGGACTCGGCATAGGCGGTCGCGGCGGCGGTGATGACATTGGTCAGTCCCGGCCCCGAGGTCGTGATGACGACCCCGGGTTTGCCGGAGACGAGGTAGTACCCGTCGGCACCGTAGCCGGCTCCCTGCTCGTGCCGCGGTGTCACGGCGCGGATCCCGAACTCCGGCAGATGCCGGTAGAACTCGAGGTTGTGGGTGCCGGGGATGCCGAAGATCGTATCGACACCGTGGGCGGCCAGGGTCGCCACCACCGCGCGACCGCCGTTGCGGACGTTGTGTTCGTCGTTCATGCTCAGACTCCGAGGGCGCTGCCGGACGGGCCGGAGGGCGCCGTGATTCCGTTGTTCTCAGCCGCCCACAGGGACAGGATCTCGTAGCCGACATGGGCGGCGGCGAGTCCGGTGACCTCGGCGTGATCGTAGGCCGGGGCGACCTCGACGATCTCGGCGCCGACGACATCCAGTCCCTGGAGTCCGCGGATCGAATTGAGCAGCTCACGGCTGGTCATTCCGCCGGCCTCGGGGGTGCCGGTGCCGGGAGCGGCCGCCGGATCGAGGACGTCGATGTCGACGGAGATGTAGACAGGCGCATCACCGAGACGACCCCGCATGCGGGCGACGACGTCGGCGACAGAGGTGAACTGGTATTCGTCGCTGCGGATGATCTGGAAGCCGAGCACCTCGTCGTCTTCGAGGTCCTTCTTCCCATAGAGCGGACCGCGGATGCCGATGTGCATCGACGCGGTCATATCGATGAGACCCTCTTCGCTGGCGCGGCGGAACGGAGTGCCGTGGGTGTAGGGCGCACCGAAGTAGGTGTCCCAGGTGTCCAGATGCGCATCGAAGTGGAGGACGGCGATCTTCCCGTGCGTCTTGTGCAGGGAACGCAGGTTCGGCAGTGCCAGGGTGTGATCTCCGCCGAGGGTGAGCAGCTTGGCGCCATCGGCGCGCATCGCGTCGGCGTTGGCCTCGACGGTGGTGATGGTCTCTTCGATGTCGAAGGGGTTGACGCCGAGGTCACCGCAGTCGGCGACCTGCTGCCAGGTGAACGGGTGGACGTTCGTGGCCTGGTTGTAGGGGCGCAGCAGCTTCGAGGACTGGCGGATGTGAGCGGGTCCGAAGCGGGCGCCGGGACGGTAGCTGACGCCGGCGTCGAAGGGGATGCCGATGACCTTGACGTCGATCTTCTCGCCGGGCCGTTTGGCTTCGACCTCGTCGATGCGAGGCAGCAGTCCGAACGTCGGGGGGCCCGCGTAGCGGGGTGTCTTGCTGTAGTCGGCAGGGCCGAGCGGCTGAGACGTCACTGGCTTCTCCTTCGTCGTGGCGGCTGACCCGACCCCGATGGGTCGGAGGTTGTGTCCTCAGCCTAGGACCTGGGTCACACAACACAGATATCCAAAGTGGAGTAATTAAACTCGGTGCTGTCCAATGTGGATAGAATCGGGTGCATGGTCACCTTGGAGCAGATCTGGTCACGCACCGAACTCGCGCTCGACGTCATCGTCGATTCGCCCACCGCAGCTGAGCAGGATGTCACGATCGTCCATTCCTCGGAGCTTCCGGAGGTCGACGAATGGCTTGCCGGCGGTGAGGTGCTGCTGACGATCGGGGTCGGCCAGGACCTCGGCGGGGACACGGTTGCGGACTATGTGCGCCGCCTCAAGTCCGTCGGCGTGCATGCGCTCGGCATCGGTCTGGGCTCCGACCTGCCGTGGCAGCAGGTCCCGCCGAAGCTCGTCGCCGCCGCGCAGGAGGCGGGGCTGGCGCTGTTCGGAGTGCCCGAGCCGGTGCCGTTCGTCGCCGTCGTCGATGCCTTCACCCGGATGCGTGAGGCCGAGACCAACAGGGAGCTGACCCGGGCGAGCAGCGCCGCACGTCGTTTCGCGACCGCGTTGGCCGGTGAGGGGCCTGCTGCTCTCGTGGCCGATCTGGCGGAGACGCTGGAGGCTCCGGTCCGGTTCGTCTCGCCGACCGGGCGGGCGTTGAGCGGGGACGATGCCGAGGCCGACGTGCGTTCGGCGCTCATCGAGGAGTCGTTGAAACCGACGGCGGGACCTCGACTGATCCGCACCGGTTCGCGGATCGTCGAGGCCGTTCCGATCGGCGGTGACCATCCGCTCGGGTGGATTCTCACCCCCGCCGAGGCGGCCGGATCCCCGAAGACACGTGCCCTGCTGCTGTCGACCGCCGCGGCGCTGTTGGCGATGTCGTTGGCGGATCTGCCCGTTCCCTCCGGTCGGTCGCTGCTCTTCGACACCGATCTGGCCGATGGTCAGGCGCGCGGGGAGTGGACGCGGGTGACGGGTCTGGCGCCGGTGGCGACAGTGGGGATGCACATCTTCGGCGGTGTCCGCGGCGACTCCGCCGAACGCCTCATCGCCGACATCGTCGGGCGGAGTCTGCTCATCCGCACCGGTTCGCTGCTCGGAGTCGTCGGGGCGCAGGAGCGTGGGCTCGATGAGCTGGTGGCGAAGGCAGCCGAGGTCACCGGCCTGGACGTGCTTGCGGAGAAGAGGCTGCCGTTGGGGCAGCTCCATCACACGTGGATGCTGTGGCGGACGCAGCATGAGTCCGAGGCGTCCGAGGTCAGGGCGCTGCTCTCGGCCGTCGATGAGGAGGCTGCCGACCGGTTCGTCGATCGTGTCCTCGGCGAGCTCTTCCGGGCCCGTGGTGGTCAGGAGCTGTTGGAGACTCTGCGGGTGTTCATCGCCGCCTCCGGGGCACGGGAGCGCATCGCCGCCGAATTGGGAGTCCACCGGCATACGGTGCGGGCACGGTTGGCGAAGATCGAGAAGCTGCTCGGCCGCGACCTCTCCCGTGCCGAAACGCGTCAGGCGGTGTCGATGGCCCTCGAACTCGCCGAACTCTAGGCTCACCTCTCAAGGCTGACCTCTCACCGGCTGCCCGGCACAGTGTTCTGCGCGGCAGTCTTCTGCCCGGCTGTGCTCGCTGACTACTCCTCGAAGTGTTCGATGCGGAAGCGTTCGGCGATCTCAAGCACCCGGGCCAGCGCTTCGTCCTCGCCGATGCTGATGCGCACACCGGCACCGAGGTTGCGCACCGCCACGGCCTGCTCGACGCAGGCGTCTTCGAAGGCATCGGATTTCTCACCCAACGGCAGCCAGACATAGTTCGCCTGTGCTTCGGGCACGTCCCAGCCCTGTTCGCGCAGAGCGGCCGCGAAGGCATCGCGGGTCTGTGCGATCTCGCCGGCCCGCTCGAGCACGTCGTCCCAGTGATTGAGGGATTCGAGGGCGGCGGCCTGGCTGAGGTCGGTGACGCCGAAGGGGACGACGGCCTTGAGCAGTCCTGCGATGACCGGCGGGTGGGCGACGGCGTAGCCGACGCGCAGTCCGGCGAGCCCGTGGGCCTTGGAGAAGGTGCGCAGCAGAACGAGATTCGGATAGTCGCGGACGAGACCGAGTCCATCGGCTCGGCCGGGTGCGGTGGCGAACTCCCAGTAGGCTTCGTCGAGGGCGACGAGGACGTGGGCAGGGACTGTGTCGAGGAAAGCGCGGACCTCGTCGTCGCGCAGCACCGGGCCGGTCGGGTTGTTGGGTGAGCACAGGATGATGAGGCTGGTGGCCTCGGTGATCGCCGCCGCCATCGCGTCGAGGTCGTGACGGCCGTCGGGCGTCAGCGGCACCTCGTGGCGAGTGGAACCGGCGAGCCCGGTGGTCTGCGGGTACATCTCGAACGACGGCCACGGATAGATCGCCTCGGTGGTGGCGTCCGAGGTGATCTGGGTCAGTGCGACGAGCAGTTCGCTGGCTCCGGTGGTGACGACGAGCTGATCCAGTCCGACGCCGAGGCGGTCGGCCAGTCCCTGACGCAGGGCCAGTGCGGCATCGTCGGGGTAGAGCGCGGGGTTCGTCGCATGGGCGACCATGGTGTCGAGGACTGCCGGCAGGGGAGGCAGGAAGTTCTCGTTCGAGGAGAGTTTGAACGACTCCAAGCCGTCGACGCGGCGGGGAGGTTTGCCCGGAATATAGGGAGGGAAGGTCTCCAGAGCGGCCCGCAGCCGCGGCACGGCCGCGGGGGAGGGGGACACCGAAGCGGCGGAGCCGGATGCGTTCGACGACGACGTTCCGGGCGTGGAGGACGGAGCAGGATCTGAGGCGCTGGGGTCGGAGACGGTCATGGACTCATGATGTCACAGGGCAGCGGCGCCGCAGCCTCTCGCCCGAGCGATCGGAGGCCCGAGCCGGTGATCACCAGGGTTTCTCCGGGGTCGATCGGCCGCCGTCGCCGCCTGGGCCCTGCTGTCGCTGCTGGCGTTCGGAGTCCTCGCGGCGCTTCTCGAGCTCGTCTCGCTTCTTCTCACGTTCGGATTTGCCGGAGGAATCGTCCGGCGTCTTCTCCTCGTCGGAGTCCTGGCCCTCGTCTCCGGAGGATGTGTCGTCGTCGGAGTCCTGATCCTGCGAATCCTCGTCATCGGACTCGCTGTCGTCGGTTCCCTCTTCCTTGGCCTTCTCGCCCTGCTTCTTGTCCTCGACGCGTTCCTTCGCCTGGCTGCTCTTCTGCTTCTCTTCGCTCTTCTTCGGCTGGCACTCCTCGGGCGCGTCCTCGAGCGTCTTCAGCGATCGGTCGTAGAGCTCCTGCGACTGGTCGGGGTCCTGCGAGGCGATCTGATCTGCCTGCTTCTCGTAGACATAGGACAGGTTGATCCGCACCGCACACTCGGCCGAGGTCGGAGCGATCTCCAGAGCAGATTCGAGGTCGGTCTGGGCGGCATCGAAATCGCCGACGGCCGCCTCGGCGGTGCCGCGGTTGAAGTAGCCGATGTGGCGTTGGAACGGGCTGACCCGAAGGAACGCCGTCGCCGCCTTCTTCGCACCGGGGAAGTCATTCGAGGTGTATCGGACCTGCGAGGCCGTTCCGAAATAGGTGGCCATCGCGATATAGCCGAACACCAGGGCGAGTATCGTGCCGAGGACGAGGTTGATCTTCGTGATCCGACGCAGCCGTGACCACAGATTCTGCAGCCGGTTCATCGCGGACCTCCCCGGTAGGGCGCTGATTGGTGAGGCGACGGCCCATGGGGAACCGCCTGATGGGGAACGGCCTGCTGGGGGACCTGCTGGTAGGGAACCGGGCCGCCGGGACCGGGTGGGCCGCCTCGGCGAGGGCGTTTCGGGGTGATCGCCTTGAGGCGAAGATATTCGCGGACTCCGAAGACGAGTTCCACGGCGATCCACGCGAAGACGAGGATGAGCGGGACCCAATAGTATTCGTCGACGGTGACCCGGCCGTCCTTCCTCACCAGGGCCTGATCGTATTTCGGAGCGGTGTAGACGCTGGAGATCGCGCCGTTTCCGTCGCGGTGGTGGTAGTCGACGCCGAGGTCAGAGGCGATCCGGCGCAGGTTGCCCTCGTCGATCGTCGAGATCCCGGGTTCGCCGTTGCGGTCCTGGACGTATTCGGGTGGTGCCTGATCGTCGTCGGGGTCATCGGGGTCGCCGATGCCGGGCGCAGTGCCGGGATCACCGACTCCGGACCCGTAGCCGAACGGCTGGCTGTCGCGCATCTTCCCGCCTTGTTCGGTGCCGTATCCGAAGACGGCTCCGCTGTCGATGCGGGACGCGAACGACGACCACGAGTCCGGGGTCTCCGACACGGTCTGCTCACCGTCGCCGAAGTAGAACACGACGTTCTTGTTCTCCGGGCGGTCCTCATCGTTCGACGTCATCCGCTTCTCGAGCTCCTCACCGGCCTCGGTGATCGATGAGCCCCTCGAGTTCATCGACGACTCGGGTTCGAGGACGTCGACGGCGGAGGCGAAGGCGGAGTGATCGGTCGTCAGCGGCATCACGGTGGCTGCGGTCGACGCGAAGGTGATGATGCTCAGCCGGGTGCCGGGGAAGGCATCGGCGAGTTCGAGCATGTCCTCCTTGACCCCGGTCAGACGGGTGTCGTTGCCGTCGAAGTCCTCGGCGGCCATCGACGTCGTGACGTCGACGACGAAGTACACATCGGCTCGCGCCTCGTACTCCTCGGTCGAGGATTTGATGGGGACACCGGGGCGGGCCAGAGCGAGCGCGAGCAGGGCGACGACGCCCATGCGGGCGAACCACTTCCAGCGCGGACCGTCGCCGCGGATGACCGGGATGATGCACACGGTGAGCAGGGCGAGGACGAGGAAGCCCCAGCCGAACCAGGTGAACACGGGATCGAAGATCATGATTTCGTCCTCCATGCCAGCACGAACACTCCGGCGAGGCCGAAGACGGCGATGCCGAGCGGAACCATCGGCATGTCATGGACGATCGTGTACGACCGCCCGGGCGTGTTCGCCGCCTCCTGGCTCTGGATCTCCTCGACGATGCGGTCGATCGTCGAGGCCGAACCCATGTCGAACTGTTCGCCGCCGGTGCGGTCGGACACGGAACGCAACTCCTTCGTCTGGGTGGTCGTCAGCACCGAGGGAGGGGAGAGGCTGTAGACGCGGACCTTCGCCTCGACGGCGATATCGGCGGCTTCGTTGAGTTCGAAGAGCGGCTGACCGGCGAGCATATTGTCCGTGGCGAAGATGATCGACCGGGACCGGTCCTCGTCCTGTCGGTCGAAGTTGTCGACGCAGCTGACGAGCCCGTCGCCGATGAGCGAGGAGCCGCCGATGTTCGGGGGCGAGGTCGACCATGAGTAGTCGGTGCCCTCGGCACCCCAGGTGCGGAACCCCTCCTCGGCTTCGGCGAGGTAGTTCTGGACCATGTCGTAGTCGTCGGTGAGCGGGAATGCGGAGACCGCGGTGGCGTTGAAGACGGTCAGTCCGATGCGTTCGCCGTCGAAGCGGTCGACGAGCTCCTGGTAGGACTCGAGCAGATCCGCATCGTAGCCGAGCATCGAGCCGGACACGTCGAGGCAGAGCATAACATCGCGCATCTTCCGTTCCGGGTTGACCGTCTCGATCCAGGCCGGGCGGGCGATTCCCGCCAGCGCTGACAGTCCGGTGAGGACGACGACGCCGAGGAGGGCGACCGTGGTCACCAGGCGTCTGCGCATGGCTCTGCGGAAACTCGGCAGGCTCGTCATCCGTCCGCTGTGGGCCACGGCCAGTGAGGACTCCGTCTGCTTCGGACGGCGGAAGAAGAACACCGCGGCTGCGGCGAGGACCAGCAGGATGAGCGCCAGCCACCAGAACATCAGGACCATCGCGCCACCAGCTTCCTGGCCTCGGCAATCTGCGGCTGCAGACCTGCCGGCTCCGCTTCGGCGAACTCCGCCTCGTAGAGGCCGAGCAGGCAGTCGGCGAGGTCGTCGAGACCGGCGACGGCCGCATCGCGGTAGGTCAGATGTTCGGCTTTGACGCCCCACGCGTCATGGGCGAATTCGCGTACGATCGCTGCCAGTTCCTGTGCCGATGCGCGCACGTCCGCGGACTCGGCGCTCAAGCCCGTCTCCACGGCGCTGATGCGGGAGAGGTAGGTGCTGCGCACGGGAATCGGGATGCGCGGACCCGCCGCTGCGGTGACTCCGGCAGCGGAGCGGAAGAGCGGGGCGAAGAAATTTCCGAGCACCAGCAGCAGCACGAAGCAGGCTGCCACGTACCACGCCGGTGAGACCTCCAGGGGCCCGATGAGCTCAGCTGGGCCCACGGCGATGCCTCAGCAGAAGAGTGTGGAGCCGGCCGAGGGCCGACTTCGGGTGATCGATTTCGATGTGGGCGATGCCCAGCTTGGCGAGAAGGTCGTTCCGCTGCTGACGGCGGGCCGCCTCGGCGAGGGCGAATTCCTGTCGGACCTCGGGTTTCGTCATCACCGAGGTCGGCAACCCGTGGTCGGGGCGGGCGACGTCGAACGGCGCCGAGGCGGCCGGCAGACCCGCGAGGTCCGCGTCGGTGATCGTGATCCACAGGACCTCGTGTTGGGCGCGCAGCCGGCGGATCGTCGCTTCGGCCTCCGGGCCCAGCGGGGCCTGATCGGAGATGACGACCAGCAGCATCCGATGGTTGATGTGGCTGGTGATCCACTGCAGCTGGGTGTTGATCGACCCGGGGGAGGTGGTGCCGGTCTCGGCGAGGATCTGCTGCAGGAGGTGCTCGAGGTGGGCCTCGCTGCCCTTCCGCGGGGAGGCAGTGGTGTGGTTCGCGTGTCCGTGGATGAGCATGACGTCGTCGGCGTGGCGGACGGCGAGGTAGCCGACCATGCCGGCCATGAGGATGGCCAGGTGGCGTTTGTCGGCGCCGGCGGAGGTCACGGCGTCGAAGTTGCGGGAGGTGTCGACGACGAGTCCGAGGATGTGCCTGCGGTGGGCGACATAGCGTTTGACCAGGGGCTCTGTGTGTCTGGCGGTGACCTTCCAGTCGATGTCGCGGACCTCGTCACCGGGGATGTAGTCGCGCAGATCATCGAAGTCGAGGCTGTGGCCGTGGAAGACCGAGGAGTAGTCCCCGTCGAGGAGACGCCGGGTCCGCCGGTGGGCGTGGATGGTCATCCGCGCCTTGATGCGATTGAGCAGGACAGTCATGGGTATCGCCGCTCAGGGGGTGGGCACGGCCATGAGGAGAGCGTCGACGATCTGGGCGCTCGTGATGTTCTCGGCGGCGGCTTCGAAGCCCAGTTGGATGCGGTGGGCCAGCACTCTGTGGGCGAGGTCCTTGATGTCTTCGGGGATGACGTAGTTGCGGCCGCGGATCATCGCCAGCGCCCGGCCGGCGTTCGTGAACGCGATGGAGGCACGCGGACTGGCCCCGTATTCGATGTACGGGGCGAATCGCCCGAGGTACTTCGTCGTATTGCGGGTGGCGTGGACGAGTTCGACGAGGTAGCGGGTGATGGCCGGGTCGATGTAGACGGTGCGGGCATAGCTCTGCATGGTCACGACATCGTCGAGGGTGCAGGCCGGATCGGGCACCGAATCCTTGTCGAAGACTCCGGAGTCGAGGCGGGAGAGGATCTCGACCTCCTCGCCGGGGTTCGGGTGGGTGAGCAGATCCTTGATCATGAACCGATCGAGCTGAGCTTCCGGCAGCTGGTAGGTGCCCTCCTGCTCGATCGGGTTCTGGGTGGCCATGACGAGGAAGGGGCGGGGGAGTTCGAAGCGTTTGCCGCCGATCGTCGTCTGCTTCTCCTGCATGGCCTCGAGCATCGCCGACTGGGTCTTCGCCGATGACCGGTTGATCTCGTCGAGGAGGACGATGTTCGCATGCACGGGGCCGAGCACCGTATTGAACGAGCCCTCATGCGCGTTGTAGATCTGCGAGCCGATGATGTCGGCCGGCAGCAGGTCAGGGGTGCACTGGATGCGGGAGAACTGTCCGTCCACGGCATTGGCCAACGCGGCGGCGGCCGTGGTCTTCGCCAGCCCCGGCACGCTCTCCAACAGCAGATGACCGCTGGAGAGGAGCCCGATGAGCAGGGATTCGCGCAGCCGCTGCTGCCCGACGACGAAATGGTCGAGGTAGGACTCCAAGGCCTTGAGGATCGTCTGTGCGTGCGCGATCTCCTGCGTGTTCGCCGGTGCCGTTGCCGTCATGGTCCCTCAGTCTCTCGGT
Organism: Brevibacterium sp. VCM10; assembly: GCF_000583215.1. Classification (NCBI taxonomy): domain Bacteria; kingdom Bacillati; phylum Actinomycetota; class Actinomycetes; order Micrococcales; family Brevibacteriaceae; genus Brevibacterium; species Brevibacterium sp. VCM10. The sequence continues at coordinate 92,068 of NZ_JAJB01000033.1, read as the reverse complement.
GTCACTGGTCGCTCGGTGTCACTGTGCTCGTCAGTCACGCAGTGCGGTGCGTTTCTGTGGTCTCCAGCATATTGGGTGGCACTGACACGCAACAGCCGTCGACGTTGCAGTGCTGACACACCTCCGACTCCGGCCTCGATCGTCCGCCCGGTCGCAGAGTCGGTCGCAGAGCCGGAGGCAGAGCCGGACGCAGAGGAGTCGCAGGGGATCTGCCACTCCCCGTTCACAGCCGGGCCATCTCATGTCAGGGCCGATCTGTAACGTCGATGAGACAGACGACGGTCAGGGAGGAGGTGCGAAGCGAACCCCGAACATATCCGGAGGAGACCACCGTCACCGACGCGGCCGGCCCGGTCCGCACCGGGGTCGCCGATGCGGTCCGCACCGAGGCGGCCGGCCCGGTCCGCACGACAGGTGGTGCGTCGGTCCCTGCGAGCCGTGACGAGGCGATGTGATGATCGCCTCCACCCCGACGTGACCGGTGCCGCACGAGAAAGTTCGGAATCGTCGGACGGAGGGTCCGCGACATGCCCACAGGCAAAAAGTTTTCCTGTGGAAAGCGGTGGAAAACGTCGGTGGAAAAAGAGCCGAAAATGAACCTGGAAGCCGCCGATGCCAGCGTCCGCGCAGGTGATCGAACTACACGAGTGTCGTTCACAGCCTGTGGACGATTGTGGACGGTGATGACACAGGGTGTGGAACCTTCGAATGACACTGGTGTAACACTGGATATAGGGGTAAGGTCTAACCCGAACACAACATCTAGTGGTCACCCCTGAGCCTGCGCCTGGTGATATTCATCATGATCGAGCAGTTGACGGGACACGGTCACAGTCATCAGAATGCCGAACTGCACAGCAGATTGAAGGAGTCGTCATGATCACCGTGTACACCAAGCCAGCTTGCGTCCAGTGCAACGCCACCTACCGTGCTCTCGACGCCAAGGGCCTGAAGTACAAGTCGGTCGATCTCAGCGTCGACGAGAACGCCCTCGATGTCGTCAAGGCGATGGGCTACATGCAGGCTCCCGTCGTCGTCACCGACAACGACCATTGGTCGGGCTTCCGTCCCGACAAGATCGCCACCCTGACCGGCGAACAGTCTGCGTCCGTCGTGGCCTGACAATGCTGCTGGTCTACTTCTCTGCCAACTCCGAGTACACGCACCGCTTCGTCGCGAAGCTGCGTCACCCGGCAGTGCGGCTGCCGACGTTGACCACGGAGCCGACGCTGCGAGTGGATGAGCCATTCGTTCTCGTCACCCCCACATATGGGGCCGGCCGCAATCGCGGGGCTGTTCCCAAGCAAGTCATCAGATTCCTCAATGTCGAAGAGAACCGACGTCATCTCGTCGGTGTCATCGGCGCCGGAAACACGAACTTCGGCGAGGACTACTGCCGTGCGGCCGTCAAGGTCGCGGCAAAGTGTCAAGTACCCCTCATGTATCGAGTCGAACTCCTGGGCACTCAGGATGATGTCGACGCTGTCAACCTAGGATTGGACAAACTGTGCGCGAGCTCGCTGAAGACCGCAATGTAGAGGACATCATCCGCGAAGAGACGGATCTGGATTACCACGCGCTCAACGCGATGCTGAACCTGTACGACGAGGACGGCAGGATCCAGTTCGAACGTGACAAGCAGGCTGCCCGCCAGTACTTCCTGCAGCACGTGAACAACAACACCGTCTTCTTCCACAACCTCAAGGAGAAGCTCGACTACCTCGTCGAGAAGGACTACTACGAGCCCGAGGTCCTGGAGCAGTATTCGTTCGAGTTCATCGAACAGCTGTCGACGCGCGCCTATGATCAGAAGTTCCGCTTCCAGACCTTCCTCGGTGCGTTCAAGTTCTACACCTCCTACACGCTGAAGACCTTCGACGGGAAGCGCTACCTCGAACGCTTCGAGGACCGCGTCGTCATGGTCGCTCTGTTCCTGGCCCGTGGCGACGAGACGCTGGCCACCCAGCTCGTCGACGAGATCATCGCCGGCCGTTTCCAGCCGGCCACCCCGACGTTCCTCAACGCCGGAAAGAGGCAGCGCGGTGAGCTCGTCTCCTGCTTCCTGCTGCGCATCGAAGACAATATGGAGTCGATCGGCCGCTCCATCAATTCCGCTCTGCAGCTGTCCAAGCGCGGCGGCGGTGTGGCCTTCGCCCTGACGAACATCCGCGAATCCGGTGCCCCGATCAAGAAGATCGAGAACCAGTCCTCCGGCGTCATCCCCGTGATGAAGCTGCTCGAGGACTCGTTCTCCTATGCCAACCAGCTCGGAGCGCGTCAGGGCGCCGGTGCCGTGTACCTGCACGCCCACCACCCAGACATCTACAAGTTCCTCGACACCAAGCGCGAGAACGCCGATGAGAAGATCCGAATCAAGACCCTGTCCCTGGGCGTTGTGATCCCGGACGTCACCTTCGAGCTGGCCAAGCGCAACGAGGACATGTACCTCTTCAGCCCCTACGACGTCGAGCGCGTCTACGGTGTGCCCTTCTCCGACATCAATGTCACCGAGAAGTACACCGAGCTCGTCGACAACGCGGCGATCAAGAAGAAGAAGATCAACGCCCGCGAATTCTTCCAGACTCTGGCCGAGATCCAGTTCGAGTCCGGCTACCCGTACGTGATGTTCGAGGACACCGTCAACAAGGCGAATCCGATCGACGGCAAGATCATCATGTCCAACCTCTGCTCGGAGATCCTCCAGGTCTCCGAGCCCAGCAAGTACGACGATGATCTCGGCTACGATGTCGTCGGCAAGGACATCTCCTGCAACCTCGGTTCGCTCAACATCGCTCTGACGATGGACTCGGACAACTTCGGTCAGACCATCGAGACCGCGATCCGCGGACTCACCGCTGTCGCCGAAACCTCGAACATCCAGTCCGTGCCCTCGATCGCCCGCGGCAACGACATGTCGCATGCCATCGGACTGGGGCAGATGAACCTCCACGGCTATCTGGCTCGGGAGCACATCTACTACGGCTCCGATGAGGGCCTGGACTTCACGAACATGTACTTCTACACCGTCGCCTACCACTGTGTGCGCGCGTCGATGGAGATCGCGAAGGAGCGCGGTGAGACCTTCGCCGGCTTCGAGCGGTCGAAGTACGCCACCGGCGAATACTTCGACAAGTACACCGATGAGGCCTGGCAGCCGCGCACCGCTCGTGTGGCCGAACTGTTCTCCGCAGCGAACGTGCACATCCCGACCCAAGACGACTGGCGAGAGCTCAAGGCTCAGGTGGCCGAGCACGGCATCTACAACCAGAACCTCCAGGCCGTGCCGCCGACCGGTTCGATCTCGTACATCAACAACTCGACCTCGTCGATCCACCCGGTGGCCTCGAAGATCGAAATCCGCAAGGAGGGCAAGGTCGGCCGCGTGTACTACCCGGCTCCCTTCATGGACAACGACAACCTCGAGTACTATCAGGATGCCTACGAGGTCGGCTACGAGAAGATCATCGACACGTATGCCGAGGCCACGAAGCACGTCGACCAGGGCCTGTCGCTGACGCTGTTCTTCATGGACACCGCCACCACTCGTGACATCAACAAGGCGCAGATCTACGCCTGGCGCAAGGGGATCAAGACCATCTACTACATCCGGCTCCGGCAGCTCGCTCTGCAGGGCACGGAGGTTGAAGGCTGCGTCTCCTGCATGCTCTGATCAATGGAATCGGCGGACCGATGTGAATCGGTCCGCCGGCTTCGTGCGGGCCCCGTCCCACCGGCCGGGCCCGCGCATATGACTTTCGTCTGCCGCGCAGACAACTCGTACTCACGACGAACAGCACTTTGGGAAGAGAGAAAGCGTTGGAGAATCTGACTCTGGCATCGCATGTCGATGCCATCAATTGGAACCGCGTCGTCGATCCGATCGATGATGAGGTCTGGGATCGCCTGACCGGCAACTTCTGGCTGCCGGAGAAGGTCCCGCTGAGCAACGACATCCAGTCCTGGGCGACTCTGACCGATGATGAGAAGACGCTGACGATGCGCGTCTTCACCGGTCTGACCCTGCTCGATACGATCCAGGGCACTGTCGGGGCGATCTCGCTCATCCCGGATGCGGTGACCCCGCACGAAGAGGCTGTGCTGACGAACATCGCGTTCATGGAGAGCGTCCACGCGAAGTCGTACTCCTCCATCTTCTCGACCCTGTGCTCGACGAAGGAGATCGACGAGGCCTTCCGCTGGTCGCGTGAGAACAAGTACCTGCAGTCCAAGGCAGACATCATCCTCAGCTACTACCGAGGAGACGATCCGCTCAAGCGCAAGGTCGCCTCGACGCTGCTCGAGTCCTTCCTCTTCTATTCGGGCTTCTACCTGCCCATGTACTGGTCGGCACACGCCAAGCTGACGAACACTGCTGACCTCATCCGTCTGATCATCCGCGATGAGGCCGTGCACGGCTACTACATCGGCTACAAGTACCAGAAGGGTCTCGAATCGCAGTCCGAGGAGCGCAAGCAGGAGCTCAAGGACTACACCATGAACCTCATGTTCGAGCTCTACGAGAACGAGGTCGCCTACACCCACGACATCTACGATTCGGTGGGCCTGTCGGAGGACTGCAAGATGTTCCTCCACTACAACGCCAACAAGGCGCTGATGAACCTCGGCTACGAAGCGATGTTCCCCAAGGAGGTCACGAAGGTCAATCCGGCGATCCTCGCGGCTCTCTCACCGGGCAGCGATGAGAACCACGACTTCTTCTCCGGTTCGGGTTCGTCCTACGTCATCGGCAAGGCCGAGAACACCGAAGACGACGACTGGGACTTCTAAACCTGCTGGTGACGGGCCTGCTCGCCTTGATTTCTGAGGTGAGTGGGCCCGCACTGTATGCGAAGACTTGGGCTGACTGAGAACGGTCTGCCCAGTCTCTGCCCATATATAAGTTTGAGGGGAGGTGAATTGAGATTGGCTAAGAAGGGACATGCGCGCAGTGCTATCACTGGACGCTTTGTGAAGATGTCGACGGCCGCCCGCAATCCGCGGACGACCGTCGTTCATAAGCCCAAGAAGAAGTAAGTACTGATCCGTCTGCAGGATCCCCAACCGGGCGTGAGAACGAAGTGCAATTCGTTCTCACGCCCACTCTATCTATCGTGAAAGCTTCACGCGAGCCGCGCACTGCGAGCTGGGTCAATCCGCTCGGCCGCATCATCCACATCGGTGTCGAACAGATCCGAGTACACGTCCAAGGTCATGGCTGCGGAGGAGTGACCGAGCATGTTCTGCACGACCTTCACCGAAGCGCCAGCGGATACCGCAAACGATGCCGCGGAGTGGCGTAGATCGTGAAACACGAACCCCTCGTCAAGCTTGGCCTTCTTCCGCACAGAAAGAAACCATGACTCCTGATTCTTCGGCTCAGCCAAATCGGGGATGAGGAGACCGGCGGGGGCGGCTTTCAGCGTGAGAACTCGGAACCGATCGTGCATGAACTTCGGATACCCGACTGACCGTTCCCTGCTGTTCTTCGACACTTCGGCGCGAACCCGCACGCGCCGGGCCTCCTGGTCGACGTCCTCCGGTGTCAGGATCGCGATCTCGCTCCACCGCAATCCCATGTATGCGGCAATGTAAATTACGAACCCGTACCGGCCGCCCTGAGCACGCAAGTGATGCTCATCCGCAGCTTGCGCTACCTTCTCTACCTGCTCATAGGTGAGGTATACGTTCTTCCGGTGAGTCAGCGACGGTAAGTTCTTGAAACCGCTGGCGGGGTTGCGCGGGATCAGGTGATCGTCGACCGCCGTCTGAAGAACTGCTTGGAGGACGTAGTGTGCCCTGCGGACGGTCCTGGCAGCTCGCTTCTCCGACAGCTTCGCAACCCACTCTCTAACGTTCGATCGGGATACCCCGTTCACGGGTAGTGCGCCGAACTTCGGGTAGATGTGAACACGCAACGCGGTGTCGTACACCCTTTTCGATGATTCCTTGACGCTGACAGTTTTCAACCAGTGCGTTCGGAGCTTCTCGACAGTGATCTTTCCCCTCGTCGGGTCCACGTAGGTGCCTTCAAGTTTCGACGCTTCGACGGTGTTGAGGAAGACCTGGGCCTCGCGTTTCGTGCGGAATCCGCGCCGGTCCGTGGGCTTCCGGTCGGGCTTGGTGTACCGAACCCTGTACCGGCGACCCTTCTTCGTGTCGTAGGCTTCAATGCTGGCCATCTCTGAGTCTCCGTAGTCCGTTGATGAGCACCGGTTCCATCCCTGCCGCTTCGGGGTCGTCGAGGAGCCGATTCAAAATCTGGAAGTAGGTGGTGGCGGAGAACCCGAACCGTTTCCGGATCGCATGATCCTTCGCCCCGCCGTATTTCGGGTGTTTGCTTTCAAGGTCGAGCACTTGTTTTCCGAGGTCATCCATGGCGGGCTGCTCCAATCAGCGCGAGCAGACGTCTCTCGTGAGGGTGCAGAACCCTCAGACGGTCCTCCAGCACTTCCGGAGTCACCCACAGCTCGTCGGCCGCTTTGTAAGCGTTGTGCGCCCATTTGAAGACGTCAACGAGGGTGACCGGTCCGAACGTCTCCGCATCCAGGTGTGGACGAACTCGAAGACCGCGAAGATCACCTCCGTCACCAACCGCACACTGAAAGGCTGACCCACGCCCCTCAACGACATCATCCCAGCGAAATACCGCAAACCCGTCTACGGCGCCTACGCACTCATCGGCGTCGCACTCGGCGCAATCGCCACCGCCTACGGCCCCGACAACGTCCCCGAATGACACGCCGTAACCACCAACTTCGTCCTCTACATCGGCGGCGCATTCGGACTCACCGCAGCCGCGAACACCATCGTCACCAAACACGTCGGAGACACCGACACCGCGGAAGAAATCGACCCCCGACGACACGGAAGACGAACCACTCGACGACCGACGACGGATACGAAGCGCTCGCCGTAGCCGAGATCGACGCTACCCCGCCGCCGGAGGACTACCAGCCCCGGCACTGATTCCGAACGCGCCCCACCGTCTTGTAGCGGTGGGGCGTTTTCGCGACTTGGGAAGAGTACTGGGAGAAGTACAATTCTCAGATCGATACAACGGTGAAGTTGTTCAGGAAAGATCTAAAGACTAAGAACCAGTAGGTGGCGGGGAAAATAGCGACTATCCTTCTCTCTTACTTCGAACCACCTCTTGGATAGCCGACACCGACCGACCCAACGCCGCAGCCCGCTCCGCGACCGTGAGATCGGTGCGTTTCACCGCGAACTCAATGTCGTCTCGCGCCCGGGGCCGCCACAGGTTCGCAGCTCTCGCATCTTCGCGCTGTCCAACTTCGACCTCCCACTCGCGCAACCACCTACTCGCCGTTGACGTATTCACCCCGACGGCGGCCGCAATGTCGGCAATGCTCTGCCCGGCCTCTCGGCGCAGTGTAATCTCGTCGTGCAGGCGCGCCTTGTCCTCGGCTAACGCGTGACGCTTGGTTGGAGAGATAGGGCTGATGCCGCGCCGGTACCGGTCATAGCAACGTTTGCACAATCCACGCGCCACCGCATCCCAGCCACACCACACTGCGGCGCACGTTGTCATGCTGGGCTCATCGTTGAGGGCATGGCAATAGGGTAGCGGATGCAACGTAGGCCCCCGCCGTAACCACGGTGGGGGCCTACGTTGTTTCATGGCGGGATCGCCGTGGCTTGACGGGCCTGAGTAGCGACTACTTTTCGCCTAGCACTCTCTTGACGAAGCTGGTGGCACGCTCGTTCAGTTTGTCGACGCGCATTGACACATGGGCTTCGAAGTCATTGTGACTTTCGACTGCACGAGGAGGATTCCTGACGATCTCGGAGCATTCGAAATTGCCGTGTATGAGCGTCCCGAGCGAATTGCCGTTTCTTCCCGAAGGCCCGGCCTTCTTCGCTGTGAACATCCGAACGCCGGTGGTCTCGTGCAGATCCTCACACCAACTACACATCGCTTGAGACTTCGCCATGGGCACTGCCCTGAGCATCAGTCCGCGTGGGACGTCATCCACCGGAACGACAATATAGGCCCGTTGAGGAATTTTCGCATCAGCCCAACCAAAGTAGTCGAGCTCCGCCCACTCGATCTCAGCGAGATTAGGCGGCAGCGTGATCTTTTCCACTTCGCGGCGAGAGGTGTTGATAAAGGACTTCTTAATCTGAGTGGCATTGAGTTGCTGCATGACTGGCTTTCTCTGATTTCAGTAGTTGCCTGAAGTTGAATAGCCGTGAAGCCGGTGCAGTTTAGCCTTCGGGCAATCTTGCGGGTAGCTCTTTGGAAGTGCAGGCGGGCTTTGTTTGCACCAAGCATGACCGGTGAACGCGAGTGGCTAACTGAGAATGGTTAACGTGGCAATCAGCTACGGCAACAGGGAATGGGTAGAAGCTAGGTCGATTGTGTTTAGGCACAAGTCACCTATCACCCGACCGGCTGTGAATGCGGAGTTCGGGTGATTCTAGGGCAGCAGGACTAGAAGCAGGCCACGAGGGCCACCATCCCTTTCTTCCTGAGATTTCAGGTGGTTCGGCGATAGTTTCCGAGTTTGACTATATCCAAGTCCGCATCACTGGTTCAACATGGTTCTGTTGCGTACTGCTGGCATCGATGCTTTCGCTGGGAAGTCGGTGCTAGCTCAGTTCGCGTGCGCTCGTGTCCGGTTCGGCCTTTGGCTGTGGGTGGAGTACGGCGGATGCAGAATAGAACGCATAATCGAATCCGGACTACGGCACAGCGACCTGGCGTTATTGGCAGAAGATCCGCAACGATGCTGGCGCTCGCGGTTCGTTCCAGCGTCGCCCACCCATCCCGGCCCGTGCTCGTGTCGTGTTCGAGCGGGACGGTGAAGTGCGGCTCGACGGCACCGCGACGCGGCTCGGTTTCGATGGTGCGATCTACGTTGAGATCAAGGACCGTCGAGTCCAGACGATCGGCGTATGGCTGATGCCGGACGATGTGTGGTCGGAGGGGAAGTGAATGCCCACGCTTGCCCAGAAATTGCCCACACTTCGCCCAAATCAACCCACATTCAACCCAGGCACACCCCACCCAGCCGCCGCGGGAATTCAACGACCACACGGTTGACCTCGGCGGGAGAACGAACCACGACTTCTTCTCCGGTTCGGGTTCGTCCTACGTCATCGGCAAGGCCGAGAACACCGAAGACGACGACTGGGACTTCTGAGTCCTTGCGCCACAGATGGCGAATCGGCCCAAACCGAGCAGATAAGCTCGGTTTGGGCCGATTCGGTATTTGCCATGAGCATATGCCGTGGTCGATGCGGCTGTGAATGACTGACGCCCACCTGCTGCGTAAAACCCGGCAGCAAGTGGGCGTCTTCTCAATCAGTCGGGATCAGGCCGACCCGATCGGGGCCGTGCTGATTCCTGCAGATCAGGGTGACCGAGGTTCGTATCAGGCGGCGGCCATCGGCGTGATCTCACGCAGCGAGGTGCCGGTGAACAGCACAACTCGGCCGGTCGCATCCTCGATGGTGATCTCACCAGGAGCCTGACGGCTGATCCGGGGATCGATCATTCCTGCGTGTGCGAGTCCGCGCTGGACCCACTGTGGGAACTCAGACATGGTTCCCTCCTTTCTTCAGTTGTGAATAGCAGGCATCGACGCGCGCTATTCTTCAGGTTCTCGATACGGCGATTGGGTGATCGCCATGGGGATCTGCGATTCGAAGAGACACAGTGTCCGGAACATTCATCTGCAAGGTCGAACCATGATCGGGGCCTACGACTTCACAAGTTTGTCGTCAGGAGCAACGCAACGATCGGTTCGATGAATGCGGACTACTTCGAACGCAAGGACTGATCGTATCGCGTCCGATCGACGATTGTCCAATTCGGATCAGACAGTTCCACTCAGGTTCGCGATATCCTCGCCGAGGCGGCACCGAGTCCGCGCTCCGACCGACCCTTGACGAGGTCGGGCATCGCGTCGTCAGCGACGGCCCTGCATCCGCGCCCGGACTCGCACCCACAGCGCGACGGTGGCGATGAACAGCACGATACCGCCGGCCAGAAGGACGAGAGCCAGGGGATTGTCCAGCGCCACACCAACAGCCTGGGACGTCATCGACGGCTGCGGATCATCTGACTCCTGGGATGACTCCTGGGAATCCGCCGCACCGCTCGCATCCGAATCCGCGCCCCCGGCATCACTCGAGCTGCCGGTGGCGGTGGGGACCGCCTCGGCGGTGGCCTGAACCCCGACGGGAACGGTCTGCAGCGATTTCGGGTCGGTCTGGGCGAAATCCCATTCGAGCAGGTCGACGGCGACCTGACGCGAGTTGTTGTCGATGCCGAGCATCGTCGCGACCACACGGTGGCCGTCACGCTCGGCCACGGCCACATACGAACCCTTCGCGGCCCGGGTGAATCCGTTCTTCAGGCCCAGCCCGCCGTCGACCTGGCCGACGATCTTCGTGTGGTTCTGGATCTCGTAGCCTTTGAACTTCTCTTTCGTCTCCGGGTTCGTCCCGCCCGGGAACTTGTACGTCTCCGTGCCGATGACCTTCATCAGGTAGTCGTCCTCACGCACCGCCCATGCGAGCTTCATGAGGTCCTCGGCGGTCGTGTACTGGCCTTTCGCGTCCAGGCCCGAGGTGTTCTTCGCCTGTGTGTTCGACAGGCCCAGTTCCGCGGCCTTCTCGTTCATCAGCTTCACGGCTTTGTCCTGCCCGCCGACTGCCCGACCCAGAGCATTCGCCGCATCATTGGCGCTCGACATCAGCATCGCGTGGAAGAGCAGATCGATCGAGTACTTGTTCGTCTGCATGAGGCCGACCTTCGTCCCATCGACTTCCATGTCCTCGAACTCGGCGGTCACCTTCTTCTTCTTGTCGTCGAACTCGTCGACGAGCGCGAGAGCCGTGAGCAGTTTGATCGTCGACGCCGGAGCGTGCCGCTTCTCCACCTTCTTCGCCACATGCAGCTCCCCGGAGTCGAGGTCGCCGACAAGCCAGGACGTGCCCGTCGGCTTCGGCGGCTTCGCACCGTCACCGAGGTCGTCGGGACTGACATACGCCGGTGCTGTCGACTCCGCCGGCTGGGACACTGCCTGCGCGGGAGCGGGGGAGTGGACGAGCTGGGCGGGAAGAACCAGCAGCGCGGCAGCGAAGCCGAGGACGCGCAGGAGCGCGGCACGCGGTGAGGAAGCAGTCGAGCGGGTGAAACGCATGCGCCCCAGTCTACTTTCGCCGCAGGCAGCTCGTCCTCAGGATTCCCTCACCCTCTTGGAGGCGGCCCACACGAGAAGCGAGCGTCCGCCGGCAGCCCAGTCTGAAGCGGATAGCCCACGTTCAAATGTGGTCTATCCACCCTCGACTGGACCACTTCCGCAAAAGCACAGTTGAAGTCCAATAGCACATGTTCAAATCAGTGCTGTCTGACTTCAACCGTGTATTTGAGGAAGTTGTTCCCACCACCGAGGCGGCCCGATCCCACCGAGGAGGTCCCGCTAGACGGCCGCCAGCCCGCTCAGAAGGGACGCAGACGAAAGCGGCCCCGCACCGTGTGGTGCGGGGCCGCAGCAGTCTGACTTGCGCTTACGCGATCAGAACGCGCGCTGCAGGATCGCCTGCTTCACCTCGGCGATGGCCTTGGTGATTTCGATGCCGCGCGGGCAGGCCTCGGTGCAGTTGAAGGTGGTGCGGCAGCGCCACACGCCTTCCTTGTCGTTGAGGACCTCCAGGCGCATGTCTCCGCCTTCGTCACGCGAATCGAAGATGAAACGATGCGCATTGACGATCGCGGCGGGACCGAAGTACTGGCCGTCGGTCCAGAACACGGGGCACGAGGAGGTGCAGGCTGCGCAGAGGATGCACTTCGTGGTGTCGTCGAAGGCCTCACGCTGTTCGGCCGACTGCAGACGCTCACGCGTGGGCTCGTGTCCCGAGGTGACGAGGAACGGCATGACCTCGCGGTACGACTGGAAGAAGGGCTCCATGTCGACAATCATGTCCTTCTCGAGCGGAAGGCCCTTGATCGCCTCGACGGTGATCGGCTTGGACGTGTCGAGGTCCTTGAGCAGCGTCTTGCAGGCCAGGCGGTTGCGGCCGTTGATGCGCATCGCATCGGAACCGCAGACGCCGTGGGCGCAGGACCGGCGGAAGGACAGCGAACCGTCGATCTCCCACTTGATCTTGTGAAGGGCATCCAGCACGCGGTCGGTGCCGTACATCGTGACGTTGTATTCCTCCCAGTGCGGCTCCGAATCGACCTCGGGGTCGAAACGAGCGATCCGGAAGGTGCAGTCGAAGGACGGAATGGTTCCGCCTTCGCCCGACACGTGGGTCGGCAGGTCGATCTTCGACGCTGGCTCTGGGGTGGTATCGGTGCTCATCAGTACTTACGCTCCATCGGCTGGTAACGGGTGACGATGACGGGCTTCGTCTCCAGACGCATGCCCTTGATGCCGTCGGTCTCCGCTTCGGGATCGAGGTAGGTCATCGTGTGGTGCATGAACTTCTCGTCGTCACGATCCGGGAAGTCCTCGCGGAAGTGTCCTCCGCGCGATTCCTTGCGGTGGATGGCGGCGACAGAGATGACCTCGGCGAGCTCGAGCAGGAAGCCGAGCTCGACGGCCTCGAGCAGATCGAGGTTGTAGCGCTTGCCGCGGTCCTGGATGCCTACGTTGTTGTAGCGCTCGCGCAGCTTGGCGATCTCGTCGAGAGCCTCACGCAGCGTCTCATCGGTGCGGAACACCTGGACGTTGGCGTCCATGATGTCCTGCAGATCCTTGCGGATCGCCGCGATGCGCTCGGTGCCGTCCGAGGTGCGCATCTTCTCGAGCATCTCGACGACTTCGGTCTCCGGGCTCTCGGGCAGCTCGACGAACTCGGCGGTCTGCGCATATTCCGCAGCGGCGATGCCGGCGCGCTTGCCGAAGACGTTGATGTCGAGCAGCGAGTTCGTGCCCAGACGGTTCGAACCGTGCACGGACACGCAGGCGCACTCACCGGCGGCGTAGAGGCCGGGGATGACGGTGTCGTTGTCGGCGAGCACTTCGGCTTCGATGTTCGTCGGGATGCCGCCCATCGCGTAGTGCGCGGTCGGGAAGACCGGCACCGGCTCGGTGTAGGGCTCCACACCGAGGTAGGTGCGGGCGAACTCGGTGATGTCCGGCAGCTTCTCGTCGATGTGGGAGGGTTCGAGGTGTGTGAGGTCGAGCAGGACGTAGTCCTTGTTCGGTCCGCAGCCGCGGCCCTCGCGCACCTCGTTGGCCATCGAACGGGCCACGATGTCACGCGGAGCGAGGTCCTTGATCGTCGGGGCGTAGCGCTCCATGAAGCGCTCACCCTCGGAGTTGCGGAGGATGCCGCCCTCACCACGTGCCGCCTCGGAGAGCAGGATGCCCAGGCCGGCGAGGCCTGTGGGGTGGAACTGGAAGAACTCCATGTCCTCCAGCGGGATCCCGCGGTTGTAGGTCACGGCCATGCCGTCACCGGTCAGGGTGTGCGCATTCGAGGTGGTCTTGAAGACCTTGCCGACACCGCCGGTGGCGAAGACGACCGACTTGGCCTGGAAGACGTGGATCTCGCCGGTGGCCAGTTCGTAGGACACGACTCCGGCCGGGCGCTTGACCCCGTCGACCTCGGTCATGAGGAGGTCGAGGACGTAGAACTCGTTGTAGAACTCCACGCCGTGCTTGACGCACTGTTGGTACAGGGTCTGGAGGATCATGTGACCGGTGCGGTCTGCGGCGTAGCAGGAGCGGCGCACGGCCGACTTGCCGTGGTCGCGGGTGTGCCCGCCGAAGCGACGCTGGTCGATCTTGCCCTCGGGGGTGCGGTTGAACGGCAGCCCCATCTTCTCGAGGTCGAGGACGGCGTCGATGGCTTCCTTGGCCATCACCTCCGCGGCGTCCTGGTCGACCAGGTAGTCACCGCCCTTGACGGTGTCGAAGGTGTGCCATTCCCAGTTGTCCTCTTCCACGTTCGCCAGTGCGGCGCACATTCCGCCCTGGGCGGCACCGGTGTGCGAACGGGTGGGGTAGAGCTTCGTGAGAACGGCGGTGCGGGCGCGCTGGCCCGACTCGATCGCCGCACGCATGCCGGCGCCGCCGGCGCCGACGATGACGACGTCGTAATGATGTACCTGCATGTTTCTCCTTTAGGCCTTGCAGAACTCAGCCAGGACCGAGGGGTCCGCTCCGGCCGGGCAGGGATCGAACGTGAAGATGACGAGCGTGCCGAGCACGATGACGATGACCGAGGCGATGTAGAGGATCACCTGCAGGGACATGCGTGTGCCGGGCTTCTCGGAGTAGTCCATGATGATGGTGCGCAGACCGTTGGTGCCGTGCAGCATCGCCAGCCACAGCATGAGCAGATCCCAGATCTGCCAGAACGGGCTGGCCCATTTGCCTGCGACGAATCCGAAGTCGATGGCCTGGACGCCGTCGCCGGCCCACAGGTTCACGAACAGGTGGCCGAAGATGAGGATGACGAGCACGACGCCGGAGATGCGCATGAACAGCCATGCGAACATCTCGAACTTCGAGCGCGTCGACTTGTGCCGGGAGTAGCCGGTCCGCGGAGCCGGAATGGATGTTGTGCTCATGTCAGCCTCCGAAGGTGTGCATCAGCTGGCGGGGAATGAAGGCGATCATGATGATGAGCCAGACAACCATGACTCCCCAGAACAGCTTCTTCTGATTTTTCGGGCCACTCTTCGAGAAATCGACGAGAATGACGCGCAGACCGTTGAACGCATGGAATGCGATGGCGGCGACGAGCGCGATCTCACCGAATGCCATGACCGGTGTCTTGTAGGTTCCGATCACTGCGTTGTAGGCCTCGGGCGAGACGCGGACGAGGGCAGTATCGAGCACGTGGACCAGAAGGAAGAAGAAGATTCCGACGCCTGTGACGCGATGCGCGACCCAGGACCACATTCCTTCGTTTCCTCGGTACAGAGTGCCCGTAGACGCTTTGGCCACGGAGCATCCTCCATCTTGATAATTCGGGTGTGTACGTCTAGAAACTACGCCGAAGACCGCTTCCGTGCCAGTCGAGACACGGCTGAGCGTCCCGGATCACACCGCAACCCTGGCAATTCCCTCAAAACTGGGATTCACCGTCTCACGGAATTTCATTTACATCACAGTCGTGTGCTCTAAATTGTCTCGTTCCCGTTCTGACCTGGTCAGCCCGGGAACACGGTCACACCCTCGCCGAGGCGGTCCCGAGGTGGGGAGATCCCCACCGGAGCCTTGGGGATCGGCTCATCCGACACGGCGGGCAACCTCGGGGAAGGTGTGCCCGAACTCTGAGACACTGAGATCGTGAACACGCACTTCCACGCCATCATCCCCGCCGGCGGATCCGGAACGCGCCTGTGGCCGCTGTCTCGTCGGGCGACGCCGAAGTTCCTCCACGATGTCCTCGGCCTCGGTCGCAGCCTCATCCAGGCTACCTGGGACCGCGTCGCGCCGATCGTCGGCGACGACAGAGTCTGGGTGGTCACCGGCGAGAGCCACTTCGATCAGGTCGCCGAGCAGCTGCCGCATATCGCCCGCGGCCAGATCATCGCCGAACCCTCCCCGAAGGATTCCGCTGCCGCCATCGGTCTGGCCGCCATGCTCATCGCCCGCGAGGATCCCGAGGCCATCGTCGGATCGTTCTCCGCCGATCATTCGATCACGAACGTCGACGAATTCCGGCTCGTCATCGATCAGGCCGTCGCCGCCGCGGAGACCGGAGACATCGTCACGGTCGGCATCATGCCCCGCAATCCCGCCACGGCCTACGGCTATATCGAGACCGGTGACCTGCTCGGGCTCGACGGGGCGCCCACGGCCCGGCGGGCGCTGGCGTTCGCGGAGAAGCCGGAGGCGAGCACGGCTCGTCAGTATGTGAACTCCGGACGCTACCGCTGGAACGCGGGCATGTTCATCGCCAAGGCCTCCGCCCTGCTCGACATCCTCGCCGAGGAGGACCCGCCCCTCTATTCTGGGCTGGCCCGGATCGCCGAGGCCTGGGACACCCCAGACCATGATGAGGTCCTCAGTGCCGTGTGGCCCGGACTGGAGAAGCGAGCCATCGACTATGTGGTGGCCGAACCGGCAGCCGCAGCCGGTCGTGTCATCGTCATCCCCGGTGACTTCGGCTGGGACGACGTCGGCGACTTCGATTCGGTGGCCAGGCTGCGCCAGCCGGTGCCCGGGGAACCGCGGGGAGTGATCTCGATCGGCGGGAACACCGACCTGCTCGAGGTCGATGCCTCGGGAGTCGTGTTCTCCGAAGGACCGCGGACGGTGGCCATCGTCGGGCTCGATGACCTCGTCGTCGTCGACACCGACGACGTCCTGCTCATCACCTCCCGCTCGCACGCCCAGGACGTGAAGAAGGCTGTGTCCCTCGCCGGTGAGCGCGGACTCGACGAACTGCTCTGATCCACAGTCGGCGCTCCCGGGGGAGTGGAGCGGGAAGTATGTCGAAATTGGTCGCAATGGGCACATTTATGACATCGAGTGCCTAGCATGGCTTGAAATGTTCGACATCGCCCATCCCCGACCTCCCCGCACTGAAGGACCCGACGTGATCAGCTCGACAATCGCTGAGATCGGTGCTGAACTCATCGATTTCCGCCGCGACATCCATGCCCATCCGGAACTGTCCTTCCAGGAGTTCGAGACCACCGACAAGATCGTCGCCCGCCTCGAGGCCGCCGGTCTCACGCCACGGCGCCTCGAGAGCACCGGAGTCGTCTGCGACATCGGCGAAGGACCGGTGGCCGTGGGGCTGCGCGCCGATATCGACGCCCTGCCGGTCGATGACCTCATCGATGAGGAATTCCGGTCCACCGTGCCCGGCGTCGCCCACGCCTGCGGCCACGACGTCCACCTGACCTCACTCATCGGTGCCGGCATCGCCCTGCAGAAGATCCACGAGACACGGCCCGGCGGACTCGGCGGACGCGTGCGCCTGATCTTCCAGCCCGGTGAAGAGGTCACCCCGGGCGGTGCCCTGCGCGTGATCTCCCAAGGCGTGCTCGACGACGTGCCCGAGGTCTACGCCGTCCACTGCGACCCGAACGTCGACATCGGCAAGGTCGGTTCGCGCATCGGCGCCATCACCGCCGCCGGCGACACCGTCATCATCCGCCTCTCCGGTCACGGAGGGCACACCTCCCGTCCGCACCTGACCGAGGACCTCGTCTACGCGCTGGGCAAACTCGCCACCGATCTGCCCTCGACCCTGGGCCGGCTGATCGACCCGCGCCACGCGATCTCTCTGGTGTGGGGTGAGATCAGCGCCGGCCATGCCGCGAACGTCGTCCCCAGCGAGGGGATCCTGCGCGGAACCCTGCGCTGCCTCGACGTCGACGGCTGGAACCAAGTCGCCGAAGTGCTGCCCGAGCTCGTCGATCGCATCGCCGGACCCTACGGAGTCGAGGTCGACCTCGAACATCGCCGAGGCGTCCCACCGGTGGTCAACACCGAAGACCAGGTCACCCTCATCGAATCCGCCGTCCGCGGGGAACTCGGCGAGAACTCGGTGCAGCTGACCCCGCAGTCCATGGGCGGGGAGGACTTCGCCTGGTACCTCACTCACTGCCCGGGAGCGCTCATCCGTCTGGGCACCCGCACCCCCGGCGGCATCACCTACGACATCCACCAGGGTGATCTGCTCATCGACGAACGCGCCGTGGAGATCGCCGCCCGCGTGTTCACGGCCACCGCGCTCAAGGTCCTCGACCGCGACCGGTGATGGCCCGGCGGCTGATTGCCCGCGCGCGGTCGGCCGCTGCTGCCCTCTGGCCTGCCACGTGATCTGCCACGGACGATGCCTGATTACGCCGTGTCAGGGTGGGCCGATAATCTTGGACCCATGAGGATGAGAGCCCGAACCGCGCAGATCGCCGCGCTCGCCGCGGTCGGCGTCCTCACGCTCAGCGCCTGCTCCGTGAATGCCCCCGAAGCCCTCGAAGAGGAGCGGCTGGGCTGCCTCGTCTCGGCCCCGGCCGGTTTCGACGATCACTCCGCCGGTGCACTCACCCTCGAGGAGACGGAACTGGCCCGCGGGGCCGGAGTCTTCTCGGGCACCTCGAGTCAACGCGTCTCGGGTGGGTCGGCCACCTCGGCGGCATTGGATCGGATGCACAGACACGACTGTGCACTGACCACGGTCATCGGCCCCGGCGGAGCGGACGAACTCGCGGACTTCGCCGCGGCTCACCCCGATGACCTGTTCCTCGGGGTCTCGCCCGGTACCGACGACCTGCCGAAGAACGTGCTGAGCATGGATTTCGACCTCGTCCCACCGGCATTCATCGCCGGCTTCACCGCGGCCACTGCCTCGGAGACGGGGAAGGTCGGCATCGTCGTCGCGCACGGATTCCCGCAGGCCGACCGCATCCTCGCCGCCTTCGACGCCGGTGTCGACCTGTACAACAAGGAGAAGGACGAGGACCTGCCGAAGGCGGAGTCCTACCGTCCCTCCTCGGGACGGGTCGCCTCGGCGAACGGTTCGCCTCGGGCGATCGACGACACCCGCGACGCGGGGAAAGAGTACTTCGAGCGGTCCTTCGATGCCGATGTCGACGTGCTCGTCCCGTTCGGATCGGCGGCCGCGATGGGGGTGGTCACCTCGGCGGATGAGAAGCGGACCGATCTCACCACGGCCACGGAGGAACCGGAGGGCGGGGACGATGGGCCGAGCCTGCCGAAGGTGATCTGGTACGGCACCGCAGGCGGGTTCTCGAAGGCGATCGTGGCCACCGTGGAGCCGAACGTGCGCCGCGGACTGCGGACGATGTTCCCCGATTGGCCGCAGAGCAGGAACCCCGACGAAGTGGCCCCCGCCCCGAAGACGGAGCCGGAGGAGATCGGCGGCTTCGAAGTCAGCGAGCGACGGTACAAGGGCACGATCGACAACGGCGGGGTGCGGATCGTCGCCGAGGACGGATTCCTCTCCCGCGTCTCCGACGCCGGGCGGGGGATCACGGACCTGCGGGAGCGGATCAAGAGCGGGGAGATCGACCCGGAGAAGGGATGAGGGGTGCGCGCCGCATCGGATAAGCTGAGACGGTGATGAATGTACCCGCCGGCGTCGCATCGGACGACCCCATCCTGCAGCTGCCCAAAGTCTCCCTCCATGATCACCTCGACGGCGGTCTGCGCCCGTCGACGATGATCGAGCTGGCCGACTCGATCGGCCACACCCTGCCCGCCGCCGATGCCGAGTCGCTGCGTCGGTGGTTCTCGGAGTCCGCGAACTCCGGTGACCTGGTCCGCTACCTCGAGACGTTCTCGCACACCGTGGCGGTCATGCAGAGCGAGGACAACCTGCGCCGAGTGGCCAAGGAATGGGTCCTCGACCAGGTGGCCGACGGCGTCTTCTACGCCGAAGCCCGGTGGGCTCCCGAGCAGCACCTCGACGGCGGTCTCGAACTCGACGCCGTCGTCGAAGCCGTCCAGGACGGTCTGGAAGCCGGCGTCTCCGAGGCGGCGGCCGAGGGCAAGTACATCCGCGTCGGCCAGCTCATCACGGCCATGCGTCAGGCCGACAACTCGCTGGCGATCGCCGAACTGGCCATCCGCCATCGTGAGAAGGGCGCGGATTCCGGAGTCGTCGGATTCGACATCGCCGGACCCGAGAACGGCTTCCCGCCGTCCGCGCACCTCTCCGCCTTCAACGCTCTGCATCAGGCGTATGTGCCGGTGACGATCCATGCCGGTGAGGCCGCCGGCAAGGAATCCATCCACGAGGCGGTCACCATCTGCCATGCCCAGCGTCTGGGCCATGGTGCGCGCATCGTCGAGGACATGGACATCGTCGACGGTCAGGGCCAGCTCGGCAGCCTCGCCGCCTGGGTCCTCGATCAGCAGATCCCGCTCGAACTGTGCCCGAGCTCCAACCTGCAGACCGACATCGGAGGCACCATCGCCGGCCACCCGATCACGGGACTGAAGGACCTCGGCTTCGCCGTCACCATCAACCCGGACAACCGGCTGATGTCGGGCACCTCCGTCTCACGGGAGATGCGACTGCTCGTCGACGAGGCCGGCTGGAACCAGACCGACCTCGAATGGGCGACGGTCAACGCTGTGACCGCGGCCTTCCTGCCGCTGGATGTGCGTGAGCGCATGCTCGATGAGATCCTCATCCCCGGATTCGCCCGGGTGACCATTTGAGCTCACGCAATGGCCGGGCCGCAGGTTCCGGTGCGTCACCGGAGCCTGAGGGGCACGGGATTCCGACCCCGCGGGCGATGATGCTGCCCGTCATCGTCCTCGGCGTCCAGGCATTGGCCCTGATCGGGGCGGCGGTGTCGTTCGTCATCACGGCGATCACCGCTGGGCCGTTGGCGGCGTCGCTGATCGGTCTGGCCGTCATGTTCCTCATCTTCGCCGCGGGTGTCGGCGCCGCGGCCCGGGGTGCCTGGCGCCTGCACCGGTGGGCGCGTCCGGCGGCGATCGCCTTCGAGCTGCTCGTCATCGTCTTCGCCTTCAGCGTCATCGGCGGTTCCCTGCTGCTGGGACTCGCCTGCCTCGTCACCGCGATCGCCGTGATCATGGGCTTCTTCCTGCCCCCGGTCGTCGACGCCTACAACCGCGCCCTGACCGACTGAGCCGGTTCAAGCAGGTACTCGCCCGAACATAGGTCGCTTTCGGATACTTTTCTCCTCGAAAGTATCCGATAGCGACCTGTATTCTGCGCTGAGTGTCTGTTCGCGACCCAAGTTTTCGAGTTCGAGCAGCTGGGGCGGCCCGACGCTGCTGAGAGAATGCGTGAACTGTACGCAGATTGCCAAAATCCGGCGTCTGCCGGGCAATCTGCGCACACTTGACTCGCGTCAGCGGGGCTGACCGCGGCTACGGGCCCGCGGATCAGTCGGAACAAGTCAGCATCACACCTGCGGCGGCGACCATTTCTGGACGCTCGCAGCCTGAGCGGCATTGAGTCGCGACGGAACCGCGGAGAAGACGGCATTGCGCAGCCCCGCCAGAAGCGGCGATTCGAGTTGGAACATCTGCCCCATGAGCCGGGACTTCTGCGCGATCGACTGCGTCCGCGGGCGGCGCAGGGAGTCATAGCGGCCCAGTGCCGCAGCGAGGTCCGGCGGTACTGAGACGCTCGGGCCCAAATTGTGGTCCGGGTTCGCGCCGGTGCGAGGCCCCGCACGGTGGTCCGGGTTCGCGCCGGCGCGAGTGCCCGCACCTGTGGCCGCTTGCTCTTCGACTCGTCCGAGCCGGCTCGCCCCAGATCCCGGAGACTCCCCGAGCAGCGGGGTGAGCAGGACTGTGAGTGTCGCCGCATCTTCGAGAGCCTGACCTCCGCCTTGGCCGAGGTCCGGCGTCATCGCATGTGCGGCATCCCCGAGGAGGACGACGCGGCCGCGGTGGAAGTTGGCCAGCCGGCGGGAGAGGTCGGAGATCGCGGTGCGGCGGACCGCCTCGGCGTCGGTGGCGGCGATGAGCTCGGCAATGGGGGAGTGCCAGCCGGTGAACATCTGCAGGGCGGTGGCCTTCTCGTCGGCGAAGACCGCGTCCTCGGGCATGTTCGCCACCGCGAACCAGTAGACGCGGCCGTCGGCCAGCGGGGCGATGCCGAAGCGGCGTCCGCGCCCGACCGATTCCCCTGCCTCGCCGGACAGATCCACCGGCACCGAGGTGATGCCCCGCCACGCGGAATACCCGGAGTACCGCGGTGCCACCGCCTCACCGGCGACAACGGTGCGGACCCGGCTGTGCAGACCGTCGGCGCCGATCACGAGGTCGAAACGTGCAGATGCATCGAGGTGCGAGGAGACGGGTGTGAAGGTCAGCGTCCCATCCGATGCTGCCGAGGCCACCTCGGCGTCGGTGCGCACAGTCCCAGGAGCCAGCGCCTCGAGGAGGATGCGGTGGAGATCGGCACGGTCGACGATGCGCAGCGCACCGACGGCCTCGTCGGGCACCCGCGCGATCCAACGACCATCGGCGCGACGCTGACCTGCGGCGAAGCCTTCGACACTGGAGTCGGTCACCGCATCGAATGCCTCGCGCAGGCCGAGCGTCTCCAGCGCGGCGAGACCGTTGGCGAAGATCGACAGCCCCGAACCACCGGCTCGCACCTCGGGGGCACGTTCGAACACGGTGACCTCGGCGCCGGCCCTCTGCAGTCCCACGGCCGCCGAGAGTCCGCCGATTCCAGCTCCGATGACAGCGATTCTCATAGAGTCATCGTCGCATGCAGGACGGCGGGTGGCGAGGGCGCCGGCTGGTCGTCGGTACGCCTTGAGTGTGCGCAGATTGCCCAAAACCCGCCGCCTCAGAATGGAAATCTGCCACCACTTAACTCGGGCCGAGGCGGAGCGCAGAGATCATTGGAGGTATTCGCCGCAGGCTTCGGTGAGGAAGTCGCCGGCGACTCCGCCCTCTTCGCCGAGGCTGATGGCGGTCTTCTGGATGCCCCACCACACGCGAGGCGAGCCGCCCCACTGCTGGCGGAACTCTTCCCGACGGCCGGGATCCTCGGCGAGGTCATCGGCGGCCAGCCCGATGCGGTCCTGAGCGTCATCGGCGGTGCAGCGCTTCTCGTCGTTCGGGCCCTTCGGGTCGAGCTCGGGGATGTCTTCGTCGTCGACGGTTGTCAGCGTGTAGGACGAGTTCCCGATCTCCTCGACGTCGAAGGTGCCGTGGATGAGCAGGAACGGGGACGCCCCGTCATCGACGTTGTCCGCATCGACGGTGACGCTGACGCTGTCGGGGCTGTCGGCAGTCACGGTCGTCTCGCCGGAATCGGGAACCTCGGGGTTGCCGGTGTGCACGTAGACCTTGAGGTAGGCCTCGGTCTTCTTCTCGGCCGCCTCGGCGAGGCCCTGCCACAGCGGGTCGGTGTCCTTCGCCCCACCCGGCGAGGAATCGACGATGGACACCTTCGGTGCATCGTCCGGCGTCTCGATCGGGGTGACCTCTTCTTTGCTCACCGAGGGGCGCGGCTGGGGCCGGGTCTCGTTGGGTGTCGCCACGCAGGCCGTCGTCGTGGCAGCAATCGCAGCGGCGGACAGCAGGGCAAGGGGGCGAAGTCGCATGGTTCCTCGAGGTGTCGTCAGCGTCCAGATGGTGTCGCTTCCAGCCTAGTGTGCGCGACGGCCCGTGCCCGGGTGGACGCGCGGCGAGGCGGCGAAAGCGGGGCGGGCGCGAGGCCTCTGCCCGGGCGAGAGGCTGCGTCCTGACGCCACAGACCTGACGCCACAGACCTGACGTCCGGCCGCGCCGTCCGGCCCTGCCCACTCAGCCGCGGCGTGCTGCGGCGATGAGTTCGCGCAGGCTCTTCCGCTGGGCACCTGCGGCATCGAAGTTCGCTTCGTCGAGCCACTGCTCATACGCCGATCGCAGGGCCGGCCATTCGCTGTCGATGATCGAGAACCACGTGGTGTCGCGGTTGCGGCCCTTGTACACGAGGTGCTGCCGGAACACCCCTTCGAAGGTGAACCCGAAGCGTTCGGCAGCGGCATTCGACGGGGCATTCGCGTCATCGCATTTCCACTCGAACCGTCGGAAACCGGAGGCGAAGGCGAGATCGGCGCAGAGGAAGAGCGCCTCGGTGGCCGCGCGAGTCCGGGCCAGCCCCGGACCCCAGAGGATGTGTCCGATTTCCATGACGCCGTTGGCGGCGTCGATGCGCATGAGCGCCTGCCGGCCCTCGGCCCGCCCCGTGGACCGGTCCACGACGGCGAAGAAGAGGGGATCAGACGACGTGGCCGCCTCGGCGATCCAGGAATCGAAGTCGCTGCGTTCGGTCTGCGGTGTCTGCGGCAGGTAGCGGAACCGCTCCTCGATCCCGTCCGGTGCCGAGACCGCGGAGAAGAGCGAATCGCCGTGGACGGTCGGATCGATGGGTTCGAGGTCGACATATCGACCGTGGACGGGTTCTCGCCGAGGCGGCTGTGCGCCCGGGAAATCCGTGAGGTCGTCGTGCATGGCTCAGTCCTCGCTGCCGTCGAAGCCGGTGGACAGCTCGCGCAGAAGTCCGGCGAGTTTGCGGCTGCCGGCGGGGGTGAGTCCGCTGAGGATCTCGCGCTCCTTCACCAGCAGATCGGCCAGGGCGGAATCGACGGTGGCACGGCCGCTCTCGGTGAGGTGGACGAGCACTCCGCGCCGATCGCCGGGGTCGGGGCGGCGTTCGACCCAACCGCGGGCGACGAGCCGGTCGATGCGATTGGTCATGGTGCCGCTCGTGACGAGTGTCTCTTGCAACAGTGTCGACGGGGAGAGTTGATAGGGCTCACCGGCTCGACGGAGGGCGGAGAGCACGTCGAAGGCCCAGCCCTCGATTCCGTAGTCGGAGAAGCTCGACTTCCGTGCCAGGTCCAACTGTCTGGCCAGACGCGAGACGCGGGAGAGGATCTCCATCGGGGAGACGTCGAGATCCGGACGCTCACGTCGCCAGGCTGCGACTATTCGATCCACTTCGTCCATGAATCGATTTTACGTCCATATCAAGAATCTTGAGCGCAAAGATACTTTTTGACGAGAGATTCCTTACGCTCAGGGTCTGTTTAACCTGCAGGTTTGGATGGACGGGTGCGTTTGGGAATATGGTTGTCCTTGGTTGTTGCATCCGTCAACGAACCTGCAGGGGCCAACCACCCGGCAGTGAGAGCGAAGGAATACACGTGGATCTTTTCGAGTATCAAGCACGTGACCTGTTCGAGAAGCACGGAGTGCCCGTGCTCAAGGCCCAGGTCGCGACGACGCCAGAAGCAGCGAAGAAGGCCGCCGAGGATCTTGGCGGCGGAGTCGTCGTCGTCAAGTCACAGGTCAAGATCGGCGGCCGTGGAAAGGCCGGCGGCGTCAAGGTCGCCAAGAACCCCGATGAGGCCGAGGCGCGTGCCAAGGACATCCTGGGACTCGACATCAAGGGCCACATCACCGAAAAGGTGATGATTGCCGAAGGTGCCGATATCGCGGAGGAGTACTATTTCTCCGTCCTCCTCGACCGGTCCAACCGCACCTATCTGGCCATGTGCTCGAAGGAAGGCGGAGTGGAGATCGAGCAGCTGGCGGTGGAACGTCCGGAAGCGCTCGCCAAGATCCCCGTGTCCGCCATCGACGGCATCAACGATGCCAAGGCAGCAGAGATCGCCGAGGCGGCCGGCTTCGACGCCGACACCGCCGCGAAGGTCGCCCCCGTGCTGACCAGCCTGTGGACCGTCTTCGAAAAGGAAGACGCCACCCTCGTCGAGGTCAACCCGCTGGTCAAGACCGGTGCCGGTGACATCATCGCCCTCGACGGCAAGGTCTCGCTCGATGACAACGCCGACTTCCGCCACGAGGAGCACGAGGAGCTGCGCGACATCAGCGCAGAGAACCCGCTGGAACTCAAGGCCAAGAAGCTCGACCTCAACTACGTCAAGCTCGACGGTGAGGTCGGAATCATCGGCAACGGCGCAGGACTGGTCATGTCGACCCTCGACGTCGTCGCCTACGCAGGTGAGAACCACAGCGGCGTCAAGCCCGCGAACTTCCTCGACATCGGAGGCGGCGCCTCGGCTGAGGTCATGGCCAACGGACTCGACGTCATCCTCGGCGATGACCAGGTGAAGTCCGTGTTCGTCAACGTCTTCGGCGGAATCACCGCCTGCGACGCTGTGGCCGACGGCATCGTCAAGGCCCTCGAGATCCTCGGCGACCAGGCCACCAAGCCGCTCGTTGTCCGCCTCGACGGCAACAACGTGGAGCAGGGACGCGCCATCCTGCAGAAGGCAGCGCACCCGCTCGTCACGCTCACTGACACGATGGACGGTGGAGCCGACAAGGCCGCCGAACTGGCTGCTGCCAAGTAAGGAAAGGTCTCTACAACAATGTCTATCTTCCTGAATTCCGATTCGAAGATCATCGTCCAGGGCATCACCGGCGGAGAGGGCTCGAAGCACACCGCTCGTATGCTCGCCGCCGGGTCGAACGTCGTCGGCGGTGTCAACGCCCGCAAGGCCGGCACCACCGTGACGCACAACGACAAGGACGGCAACGAGGTCGAACTCCCCGTCTTCGGTTCCGTCGCCGAGGCGATGGAAGCCACCGGTGCTGACGTGTCCGTGGCCTTCGTGCCGCCGGCATTCTCCAAGGACGCCGCGATCGAGGCCATCGACGCGAAGATCGGTCTGCTCGTCATCATCACCGAGGGCATCCCCGTGCAGGATTCGGCCGAGGTCTGGGCTCGTGCGCAGGCGGCCGGAAACGCCACCCGCATCATCGGGCCCAACTGCCCGGGCATCATCACCCCCGGTGAGTCGCTGGCCGGCATCATCCCGGCCAACATCACGAAGAAGGGCAAGCTGGGCCTCGTCTCGAAGTCCGGCACCCTGACCTACCAGATGATGTACGAGCTGCGTGACCTCGGCTTCTCGACCGCCATCGGCATCGGCGGAGACCCGGTCATCGGCACCACGCACATCGATGCGCTCGAAGCCTTCGAGGCCGATCCTGACACCGAAGCCATCGTCATGATCGGCGAGATCGGCGGAGACGCCGAAGAGCGTGCCGCCGCCTTCATCAAGGAGAACGTGACGAAGCCGGTCGTCGGCTACGTCGCAGGCTTCACCGCTCCCGAGGGCAAGACCATGGGCCACGCCGGCGCCATCGTCTCCGGCTCCTCGGGAACCGCTCAGGCCAAGAAGGAAGCCCTCGAGGCTGCAGGCGTCAAGGTCGGCAAGACCCCGACCGAGACCGCCGAACTCATGCGCGGACTCCTCGCCTGAGTCGCGTGAGACGCAACCGCTGCTGAGGGCGAGCCAGCCGATTTCGACCGGCTGGCTCGCTCTCAGTGCATACCAGCTGGCTCAAAGTGCAGGCGCCGCGCACGGCATAAATGCTCTGCGCATGCACGTTGAGCCAGCGGGTGTATGGAGAGGTGCGTGACGCCGGTGACTCCACTCCGGACAATTCGCCGCGCGTGGACCGCACCGCGCACCTCGCGCGACACGTACTAGTCTGAGATCGTGAACTCCCAGACACCTGATCAGACAACGCCGTCGACGAACCCCGCGGACACCCTCCCCGACATCGGCACCGCCGCCCCGCCCGTCGACACCAGACCGACCGCGCACCCGCGCAACTTCGGCTCCGACAACTGGGCCGGAGTCCACCCCGAAGTCATCACCGCCATCGCCGAGGCCAACGTCGGCCACACGCCCGGCTACGGCGGCGACCCGTGGACACAGCGCTTCCGCGACATCATGGCCCACCATTTCGGGCCCGAGGCCCAGGCGTTCCCCGTCTTCAACGGCACCGGAGCCAATGTCCTGGCCCTGCAGTCGGCGCTGCCGCGGTGGGCCGCAGTGATCACGGCCGCCTCGGCGCATATCAACTACGACGAAACCGGAGCCCCGGAGAAGGTCGGCGGGCTCAAGATCGTCGGTGCCGCCACCGAGAACGGCAAACTCACCCCCGAAACCATCACGGGTGCGATCATCGGCCGCGGCCACGAACACAATGCGCAGCCGCTGGCCGTGAGCATCTCCCAGTCCACCGAATGGGGCACGACCTACACCCCGGACGAGATCGCGGCGATCGCGGCCACCGCGCACGAGAACGACATGATCCTCCACGTCGACGGGTCCCGACTCGGCAATGCCGCCGCCCACCTCGGCGTCGGACTCGGCGACATCACGACTGTGGTCGGAGTCGACATCCTCAGCCTCGGCGGAACGAAGAACGGCCTGCTCGGTGCCGAGGCGGTCGTCGTTCTGAACCCCGACATCGGCCACGGAATGCGATTCCTGCGCAAGATGAACCTGCAGCTGGCCTCGAAGATGCGCTTCCTCTCCGCTCAGCTGAACGCACTGTACGAGGGCGATCTGTGGCGCAACTCCGCCACCCGGTCGAATGCGATGGCGCAGCACCTTGCCCACAGACTCGCCGAGGCGGCCGAACGCGACCGTGTCCCCGGGCTCGAGATCGTGCAGAAGGTCGAGTCGAACGTCGTGTTCGTCCGGATGCCCGCCGAGGTGGCCGCCCGGGCCCGGCAGACGTTCGCCTTCGCGGACTGGCCGTTGGCCAAGGACATCGTCCGCCTCATGTGTGCGTTCGATACGACGACCGAGGACGTCGACACCCTGGTCGCCGCCATCGTCGGTGACTGAAGGACCTCAAGCTCGGTTTCGGGCCCGGGCGAGGGTGACCGCACCGGCGACGAGGAAGACCGCGACGGGAAAGATCGCGCGGGGCCCCGATGCGATGAGCGACCATGCCATGAGCGGGACGAGCGCGAGATTGGCCACGCTCCACACTCGCAGTCCGGCGGTGCGGACGTAGGCGACGATGCACATGATGTAGATGATGACGAAGACGCCGCTGGCCGCGCCGATCATGTCGACGACGAGATCCGGTCTCACCAGGAGAATCACCAGCGACACCGTGAATCCGACGCTGAGGACCAGGATGGCCCGGCGCGGCGTCGCACCGGTTTCGACGGCCAAGGACCGCGGCAGAATCCGCTCCGTCGCGGCCACAGCGACGATGGTGGCCACGCCCCTGGTCCAGGCCACGGCATTGAGCGTGATCGCCAGGATCCCCATGGCGGCCAGGACGCTTGCGGCGACTCCTCCCCACGGCGTGGACCGCAGAGCGTCGACGATCCCGGTGACCGGATCGACCTGGCTCGACTGCGCCTGAACGGCCACGGTGAGGGTGAGGACGAGGACCAGCAGCAGTGCCAGCGAGATGATCGCCACCGGGGCGAAGTCACGCCGTGGATCCGGCAGCTCACGGGCGAGGAAGGTGAGATTCTCGAAGCCGATGAACGCCCAGAACGCGATGAGCGCCCCGGCGGGGATGAGGGCCAGCTCGGGGATGTCGGGGACGACGTCGGGCGTTCGGCTCGGGTGCAGCAGAGACCAGGCGACGACCGCGACGATGGCGATGACGAGGACCACCGCGCCGACGCGCTCGACAGTGCTGCCCAGCGACCGGCCGCGCAGATTGACGACGACGGCGAAGGCCATGAGCGCGGCGGCGATCGCGATCTCGGGAACGTCGATGGCCATGATGGCCGCGAGGTTCCGCGCCGCCATCACGGACCCCGAGGGCAGTCCGACGACCACGACCATCGAGAACATGAGGGGGACCATCTCCGCGGGACGACGCCCCAGCCCGACCCTGATCGTCTCGCGAAGAGGATCGGCGCTGTGCCCCGAGGCGGTGACGGTGTCGCCGAAGAGCATGAGCATGGGCAGGCAGACGAGCGCCGCGATGATCCAGGTGAGAGCGGCCGCGGCTCCGGACTCATGCAGGACAGCGGCCGGCACCGCGATGAGTCCGGCTCCGACGACGGATGACAGACCTGCGGCGACTCCCGGTCCGAGTGACCAGATCCTGGCCCACCCCGTCGAGTGCCCGTCGGGGGACCTCGGCGCGGGCGATTGTGATGCTGCGACCGAGGTCGCAGAGGCGCGTGGTGAAGTCATGACTCCACTCAACCGCCGATCGCAGAGAACCACGAGTGTCTTAAACGACACGTCTCACCGGTTTTCGGTCATAATGGGACGATGTTCACCGCAGCAGTGCTCATCAGAGACGGACTCTCCCTCTTCGAATTCGGCGTCACGGCCGAGGTCTTCGGGATCGACCGCACGGAAGTTGGGTCACCGCCGATCGACTTCCGCGTCTGCTCGGAGAGCGGACCGCGCTGGTTGGAGACCAAGCACGTCTCCGCAGTGCGGATCGAATCCACGCACGATCTCGAGGGCCTGAACGGAGCAGACGTCGTCATCGTCAGCGCCAGCCTGCCCCACACCGGCACCGAGGCGGAACGAGCGGCCCTCCGCCGTGCCCATGCGGAGGGAGCCGTGATCGTCTCACTGTGCAGCGGTGCCTTCCTGCTCGCCGGTGCGGGCCTCCTCGATGGGAGTCAGGCGAGCACTCACTGGCTGTTCGCCGACCAGTTGGCACGCGATTTCCCACGCATCGACGTCGTCGAGGCCAACCTGTTCACCGATGCGGGGCAGATCGTCACAGCCGCGGGCACCGCTGCGGCGATCGACACCTGTCTGCACATCGTCCGACGCGAGATCGGAGCAACGACGGCGCGATTGATCGCGCGGAGGATGGTCGTCGCACCGGCCCGCAGCGGAAACCAGCTGCAGTTCGTCGAGCGGCCGGTTCCCGCCGCCGCCGATCAGGGGCTCTCGGCCACGCTCGAGTGGGCGGCGAGCCGCCTCGGCGAGGACATCGACGCCCCTGCCCTGGCCCGGCACGCGAACGTGTCCGTACGGCAGCTGGGCAGACGGTTCCAGCAGGAGCTCGGAACGACACCGCTGCAGTGGATCACCCAGGAGAGGATCCGCGCAGCGCAGGAGCTGCTCGAGGTCAGCGATCTGTCGATCGAGGCGATCGGGCGGAAGGTCGGCTATTCGTCGGCGACCCAGCTGCGTGAGCACTTCCGCCGCTCGGTCGGGACGAGCCCCTCGCAGTATCGGGAGTCCTTCGCCGCGGCTACTTCTTCTTCCGTCGGTCGACCTTGACGGAGACGACGGGGACGTCGGAGTCGAGGATGATGCGCTGGGCCGTCGAGCCCATGATGAGCTTGCCGACGGGGGAGCGGCGGCGTGATCCGATGACGATCATGCGGGTGTCGGAGGTCGCCTCGGCCAGCGCCAGCAGCTCTTCGACGGGATCGTTGCCGCGGAGGAACTGAAGGATCTCGTGGGAGACTTCGGAGGACTTCAGAGTCTCCTTGAGCTCCTCGATGTCTTTGCTGGTGGCGACACCGCGTTCGTCGGGGGTCTCACCGATTCCGGCATTGAGCACGACGAGGACGTCGTCGAATGCGCGGGCCTGCTCGATGCCGAATTCGACAGCGGCCTTGCCTTCGGGCGAGGGGGAATAACCGACGAGGATTGTCATGATCTCTCCTGGTGCGACATTGGACGAAGCTCTCTCAACTACTAGCATATCCGCCCTGTTCGGACGGGTGGCTGTTCACTCCGCAGGGAGGGCTCCGCAGCTGACCCGCCGACTGCCGATCCCCTCACCGACGCTACTCTGCTCCGTCTGCATGAACGGAATGTTGGAATAATTGGGTATATGTTGGAACGTGATTGACAGCACGTGAATAGAGTCCTACTATCAGTCAAACCAACAGATAGCCACGTGGTTATTCGCCTGAACGACGATGAGCCGCGAGTAGGAAAGGGCCGGACGTGTTCGCTGAAGAACGGCAACGACGCATCGCTGAGCTGGTCAGCGAAGCAGGCCGGGTCAATGTCACCGATCTGGCCGCCGATTTCGACATCACCACGGAAACCGTCCGACGCGACCTCGCCGCCCTGGAAAAGGCCGGAGCCCTCCAGCGCGTCCATGGGGGAGCCGTACCGTGCCGTCCCCACAGCCTCGAAGAGCCGACCTTCGGCGACCGTGAGATCCACAATCTCGATGAGAAGACCGCGATCGCCCGGACCGCACTGAGTCTGCTGGAGGAGACGATGAGCATCTCCCTGGACGGCGGCACGACCTGCGCGGCCTTCGCCCGTGCGATCGCAGACCAAGCCACCGCGCGTCAGTCCGCCGGACAGTCCCCGCGACAGCTGCGCGTGATCACGAACTCGCTGTCCGTCATCGACAGTCTGGCCGGTGCTCCCGGCGTCGAGATCTTCGTTCTGCCCGGCCGCTTCCGCCCGGTCACCCGGGCCATGGTCGGACCGCAGACGATCACGGCCATCGACGGCCACCGCGTCGATCTCGCCGTGCTCGGCACCAACGGACTCAGCGACGACGGCGTCTCCACGCCCGACCACGACGAGGCGGCGACGAAGTCGGCGTTCGTGCACTCCGGACGTAAGGTCGCCGTGCTCGCCGATTCCGCAAAGTTCGATGCCGTCTCGCTTGTGCGGTTCGCCGAACTCGACCAGATCGATGTTCTCATCACCGACGAAGCGCCTGACGAGCCGATGGCGACCCACCTGGAGACCGCGGAAGTCGAGGTCGTCACTCCATGATCCTCACCCTCACAGCCAACCCCAGCCTCGACCGGACCATCGAACTGCCCGGCCCGGTTCTCCGCGGTCAGGTTCAGCGCGCAGTCTGGGCCGGACAGCAGCCCGGCGGCAAGGGAGTCAATGTCTCCCGTGCCGTGGCCGCCGCCGATCGTGACACTCTGGCGGTCCTGCCCGGAGACGTCGACGACCCGGTGCTCACCGGACTCGACGCGATCGGACTGGCTCATCGTTCCATTCCCACCGGCACACCGCTGCGGTCCAATATCACCGTCACCGAACCCGACGGCACGACGACGAAGATCAACGAACCAGGCTCACTCTTGAGCCCGCAGTCCCAGAACGCACTGCTCGACCTCGTTGCCGACCAGGCCGCCGGCGCGAGCTGGGTTGTCCTGGCCGGGTCGCTGCCGCCGGGAGTCGATGATGACTTCTACGCCCGTGCCATCGAACGCATCCGTGGGCTCGACGAGCCGCCGCTGATCGCCGTCGACACGTCCGGTGCTCCACTGGCTGCGGCCCTGACGGCCTCACCGGATCTCATCAAACCGAACGCCGAGGAACTCGCCGAACTCCTCAGTGCCGCAGGACTCCTGCGGGCTGCCGGTCTCCTCAACGCCGGAAAACCCCGGGGCGACGCTCGGCCGGACAGCGACAGAGGCGCGACCGAATCGTTCGAGGCCGCCGAACTTCGCAAGACCGCAGAAGCGCATGAGTCTGCCGCACCCCTCGAAACCGCAGACCTGCTCGCGATCGCCGGGCGCCTGGAATCCTCACCGCAGCTCACAGCCCGCGCCACATCGGCTCTGCTCACGGCAGGCGGCGCCCACCCACGATCGATCCTTGCAACTCTGGGCGCCGGTGGAGCAGTCCTCGCCCAGCCGGAGACCGCGTGGCATGCCCAGCATCCGCCGATGGACGTTGTCAGCACCGTGGGCGCAGGCGATTCCACCCTGGCCGGGTACCTGCTCGGACTGACAGGCGGTCGTGAACCCAGTGCAGCGCTGGCCCAGGCCGTCGCCTATGGGGCCGCGGCGGCCGGGCTGCGCGGCACCGGAGTGCCGAGCCCGGAGGACGCGCGGACCGACGCGGTGACCGTGACACCACTTGAACCAACCGTGGCAGCACCAGCAGCCGCGCCCGCAGCACAAGCTGCCGCACCCACCGACGACTCTTCCCACCGACATGAGGGCACAGTCCCCGAAACCGAGGAGGCACGATGACATCGCTCATCACAACAGAACTGGTGATCCTCGACGCGGATCAGGGGACGGAGTCGTCCGCTGTCATCCGCGCCCTGGCCGCCAAGATCGCAGAACAGGACCGCGCGAACTCAGCCGACGGGCTGGCCGCCGCGGCGATCGCCCGCGAAGAGAAGACCCCGACAGGTGTTCCCGGAGGCATCGCCATCCCGCACGCCCGCACCGAGGCGGTCACCGAACCCAGCCTCGCGATGGCCCGACTGAACCCTCCGGTGGACTTCGGTGCCAAGGACGGCCCCGCCGACCTCGTGTTCATGATCGCCGCCCCCGAAGGCGCCGGCAAGGACCACCTCAAGCTTCTGTCGAAGCTCGCGCGATCGTTGGTCAAGAAGGACTTCGTCGCCTCACTGCGCGCGGCTGCAACCGAGCAGGAGATCGTCGACCTCGTCGAAACCGCACTGGGCCTGCGCGAGACGCCCGAAGAGGCGACTCCCACCGGCGGAGCGCCGACCACCACCGAGCCGACCCCCACCGGCGGAGCGCCGACCACCACCGGCGGAGCGCCGACCACCACCGAGCCGATCCCCACATCAGCGGCCCCCACCGAATCCCCCGCATCCTCGACCGACAATCCCCGCCGCGTCGTCGCCGTCACGGCCTGCCCGACGGGAATTGCTCACACCTATATGGCCGCCGACGCGCTCGCCCAGGCCGGCTCCGAGATGGGCATCGACGTCGTCACCGAGACCCAGGGATCGAGCGGCACGACCCCGATCGACCAAGCCGTCATCGATGCCGCCGACGCCGTCGTCTTCGCCGTCGACGTCGACGTCCGCGACAAGGCACGGTTCGCCGGCAAACCCTATGTGCAGGTGCCGGTCAAGGCCGGGATCGATGATCCGCAGGGCCTCATCACGAAGGCCCTCGCCGAGGCGGACGCCCCCAACGGCCGCAGGCTCACCGCCGCTCACGCCGCCGACGACTCGTCCGATGCGCAGTCCGGCTCACGCGAAAGCGTCGGCGCCCATCTCAAACGTGTGCTGCTGACCGGCGTCAGCTATATGATCCCCTTCGTCGCCGCCGGCGGGCTGCTCATGGCCTTGGGCTTCCTCCTCGGCGGTTTCGACATCCCCGACTACGCCGAGGACATCGTCCTCGGCAACTCCCTGTGGAATCTGCCCACCGAATACGGCGACCTGGCCCTCGGACCCGTCGGCGCCTACTTAGGCGCCGTGGCCTTCCAGATCGGCAACCTGTCGATGAGCTTCCTCGTCGCCGCCCTGGCCGGATACATCGCCTTCGGAATCGCCGACCGGCCCGGAATCGCTCCCGGCTTCACCGTCGGCGCCGTCGCCGTGCTCATGGGCGCCGGCTTCATCGGCGGCATCATCGGCGGACTCCTCGCCGGCTACATCGCCCACTGGATCGGCTCCTTCGCCGCACCGAGGTGGCTGCGCGGACTCATGCCCGTCGTCATCATTCCGCTGGTGGCCTCCCTCGTCTCCTCGGGGCTGATGTTCATGGTCCTCGGCGGACCGATCAGCGCCCTGACCAAGGGCCTCGACAGCTGGCTGAGCTCGATGACGGGAACCGCCGCCGTCATCCTCGGGCTCATCCTCGGCACCATGATGGCCGTCGACCTGGGCGGCCCCGTCAACAAGGTCGCGTATTCGTTCGCCGTAGCCGGGCTCGCCGCAGGCTCCGTCGAGAACCCCGTGCCGTGGGAGATCATGGCCACGGTCATGGCCGCCGGAATGGTTCCGCCCCTGGCCATGGCGTTGGCCACCGCCGTCCGCCCGCGCATCTTCTCCCAGGCGGAGAAGGAGAACGGCAAGGCCGCCTGGCTGCTCGGCGCCGCGTTCATCTCCGAAGGCGCGATTCCCTTCGCCGCCTCCGATCCGCTGCGCGTGATCCCCGCATCGGTCGTCGGAGCCGGCGTCACCGGCGGCATGACGATGGCCTTCTCCGTCACCAGCCAGGCCCCGCACGGCGGAGTGTTCGTCTTCTTCGCCATCGACTCGTTCCTGCTGTTCCTGCTCTCCGTCGTCGTCGGCACGATCATCAGCGCCCTGCTCGTGCTCGCGCTCAAGATCTTCGTCCGCAAGGGCGGAGCGGCAGGCCTCGCCGAGGCGACCGCCCCGTCCGCAGCGACCGCGACCGCAGCCGCGACGACCGGTTCGACCACCGGATCCGGTTCAGCCGACGAGGCGAATCCG
Source organism: Brevibacterium sp. VCM10 (assembly GCF_000583215.1). Taxonomy (NCBI): domain Bacteria; kingdom Bacillati; phylum Actinomycetota; class Actinomycetes; order Micrococcales; family Brevibacteriaceae; genus Brevibacterium; species Brevibacterium sp. VCM10. The sequence continues at coordinate 56,732 of NZ_JAJB01000033.1, read as the reverse complement.
ACTGAACCGGTATCGTCGAACGCTGACGCCACGCGAGTCTGAACGCCATAGTGCGAGAGGCAAGAGAGGAAGGAATGGGGATGTCCTTAGAGATCTCAGGCATCGGAGTCGTGCCCGGACGGGTCATCGCCCCGGCGCTGACCATGCCCGAACCCGTGTCCGCACCCGTGGCGAAGCCGGCCCCGGCCGACACCGAGGCGGAGGCGAACAGAATCTGTGAAGCCTCGGCCGCCGTCCACGCCGAACTGCGTGAGCGGGCGGAGACCGTCACCGGAGACGCCCGCGACGTACTCAAGGCCACCGCACTCATGGCCAAAGACCCCACCCTGGTGAAGACGGCGATCAAACGCCTGTCCGACACCGACGCGGAAACCGCAGTCTGGACGGTGGCCGCGGAAACCGCAGCCCAGCTGGAGAAGCTCGGCGGCTATATGGCCGAACGCGCAGCCGACGTCCTCGACGTCCGTGCCCGACTCGTCGCCCACCTGCGCGGAGTGCCGGCACCCGGCATCCCGCACTCGACAGAGCCGTTCGTGCTCATCGCCACCGACCTCGCTCCCGCCGACACCGCGACGCTCGATCCCGAGCTTGTGATCGGACTCGTCTGCGAAGAGGGCGGGCCACAGAGCCATACGGCCATCCTCGCCCGATCGCTGGGCATTCCGGCCGTGGTTGCAGCCACCGGAGTCCGCGAGATCACCGACCGCACACCCGTCTTCGTCGACGGCGGTGCGGGCATCCTGCGCACCGAACCCGGAGCGTCGGAGACTGAACTCGTCGAAGCGTGGGTGGAGACGGCCGGACGGCTGCAGTCCTTCACGGGACCCTGTCTGCTGGCAGACGGCACGCGGATTCCGCTGCGTGCGAATGTCGGCGACGGCGCTCAGGCACGGGCAGCGGCGGCCGCCGGTGCCGAAGGTGTCGGACTGCTGCGCACCGAGTTCTGCTTCCTCGATCGCGACACCGAACCCAGCGTCGAGGAACAGGCCGACGCCTACGGGCAGGTGTTCGCGGCCTTCGACGATCACAAAGTCGTCGTGCGCACTCTCGACGCCGGAGCCGACAAGCCTCTGCCGTTCCTCACCGACTCCGATGAACCGAACCCGGCCCTGGGTGTACGCGGATTCCGGACCAGCCGCAGGGCTCAGGGAGTCCTCGAACGTCAGCTTGAGGCGATCGCGCTGGCCGCTTCGAAGCATGCGGTGACCGTCCACGTCATGGCTCCGATGATCGCCACCGCGGAGGAGGCCCGGCAGTTCGCAGAACTCGTCCGTGCGGCAGGACTCCCCACCGCCGGTGTCATGGTCGAGGTCCCCTCAGCGGCGCTGCAGGCCGCCACGATCCTCGAGGAAGTCGAATTCGCGTCCATCGGCACGAATGATCTCACCCAGTACGTCATGGCCTCCGACCGCATGCTCGGCGGTCTGGCCGAACTCAGTGACTCCTGGCAGCCGGCAGTCCTGCAGCTCATCGGCATGGCCGCCGCCCAAGGAGCTGCGGCGGAGAAGTCGGTGGGCGTGTGCGGAGAGGCCGCAGCCGATCCGGCATTGGCCGTCGTGCTCGTCGGTCTCGGAGTCACCAGCCTGTCCATGGCGCCCCGAGCGCTGCCTGCCGTCGCCGAGGTGCTGTCCGGTGTCTCCCTGGAGCGGGCACAGCAGATCGCCGGCAGTGCACTTGCGGCGCGCAGCCCGAGCGAGGCGAAGGCCGCGGTGCGAGCCGAGCTGCCGATCCTCGACGAGCTCGGGCTGTGAGTCCGGCCGTCGGGGGAGTGACCCCGTGACATACTCAGCACCACCACAGACACCACCAACAGGAAACGCCGAAACACCGGGCAGGCCGAACCACGGCCGGTCTGATCAGGAAGGACAACTCATGGCAGAGACCATCGCAACAGTCGGAAGCACCGTCGGCCTGCACGCCCGTCCAGCAGCACTGCTGGCCGAGGCCGCCGCAGACTATGACCTCGAGATCACCATCGCCTTGGAGGGAGAACCGGCCGAGGACGCCCTCGATGCGGCCAGCGTGCTCTCCCTCATGGGCCTCGGCGCGGAATACGGTCAGAAGGTCGTTCTGCGCGCCGAGGGTGACGGAGCCGACGAAGCACTGGCCGACCTCAAGCAGCTCATCGAGACCGACCACGACGCCGAAGGCTGAGCGGCACACCCGCGAGGAAGCGGCGACCGGTCCGCTCAGTCTAGACTGATCGAATGTCCGCCTCCCTGCTGCCCCCTGACTCCGCCGCCGCCCACCGCAGCCGGGACCTGCTGGCGGAGTCCCCACAGCTGATCGACATGCCCGGCCTGCCGCAGGCCCGGATGCTCATCGACTACGTCATCGGTCGTCGCTGCGGAGCCCTCGACGTCTCGGGCCGAGACACCGAAGGCACCTTTGTCGCCGCCGAACTCTCAGCCGAGGTCCCCGAGAACCTCATCCTCGTCGACGATGCGCACGGTCTGCAGGCGACCCTGCTCAGCCGTCTGACTCAGGTATGCACATACAACGACCGTCTCGACGAGGCACGGACCTTGGCCGCGACGGTCGAGTCCCTGGCCGGAGCCGGCGAATTCCCCGGGGAGGCCGTCACCGAGGCGGCCCCCGTACTGGCGGTGAGCGAGCTCAGTGAGATCGCGGGACTGGCCGAACTCGGTGTGGGGGAGACGTGGGCCGTCATCAACGCTCCGAAGGCGACGAATGCGCTCACCGAGACGATCGCGGTGCTACAGCCATTCGTGAGCATTATCATCGTCATCGGCCGCAGCGATGCGATGAGTCGCGGCCTCAACAAGGAACTTGCCCGCGGCTTCGGCCGAGTCGATGTCTCGCCCGGGGTCGGCAAGCACCGGATGATCATCGGCAGCCGTCCCCTGTCCTCGCCGAGCCTGCCGGAGTTCCCACGCCGCGGGGTGATCTCCCGTCGCGGCGTCGGCGAGTTCGAAGTCCGTGCACATGGGGCCTGCTTCTCCGGGACGAAGAGCGATGAGGGCTCGGCGCTGCTCATCGACTCACTGCTGGGACTGCTCGACGACGAGGCGCCGGAATCCGTGCTCGACCTCGGCTGCGGCAACGGCTGGCTGCTCACAGCAGCGACGCGGGCCTCGGGAGCGAATACGGGACTCGGCATCGATGTGTCGAAGGCGGCGGTCGCCTCGGCGAGGGCCACAGCGGAGGCGAACGGAGTCGACGTCGACATCATCCTCGGTGATGCCGCGGACCGGGAAGAGCCGGCGCTCGCGGACCTGGGCGAATTCGACCTGGTCCTGCTCAATCCGCCGTTCCATCAGGGAACGACCATCGAGACAGAGACGGCCGCGGCGCTCATGGCCACGGCCGCGAAGCATCTGGCTCCGGGCGGGCAGGTGCTCACGGTGTTCAATTCGCACCTGCGCTACCGGGATCGGCTCGAATCGATCATCGGACCGAGTCGGCAGCTGGCCCGGAACAAGAAGTTCACGGTCATTGCCAGCCGCCGCGGCTGAGATCTCTCGGCAGCTGTGCGATCGGGACGGCAGGTGGCCGTCCCGACCGCACAACCTCACCGACGATTGCGGCGATAGATCCGCCAGGTGCTCACCTGGTCCCAGATCACGATGATCCAGATCGCGATGACCGTGATGATCTGCTGGATGTCGGCGTTCGCGGTGTTCGTGAGCTCGGGGTGGAGGACCGGCTGAGTGAGCAGCGCGATGGTGAGGAAGACGGCCATGGCGACGTCGACGATTCCGCCGATGAGGGCCACGGCCGGTTTCGCCGAGGCGGTCGTGAACTTGATGATCTCGACGGCGGCCATGAGGGCAAGGAAGGCCCAGTAGCCGACCAGCCAGCCGACGCCGAGGTCGGGGTTGATGAACGTCTCCCCATCGTTGAGGTGACCGACGTAGAGCAGGGTCGTCGGGATGAGCGGGACGGATGCCAGGGCGACGATGAAGACCAGCCCGAGGCCTGCCTCGGCGCGGATCTGTTTGCCGTGGGAATCGCGACGATCGAGGTCATCGACCGTCCACGTGCCCGGTTGTCGTTTCTGCATCGCTTCGGCCGCACCGCCGTCCGTTCCGCGGTCGCCGAGGCCGATGATGATCGTGATGGCGGCGAAGGCGGTCAGCAGGGCGATGACCGTGTTGCCGGCCGTCTTGCCGATGATCTCTCCGATCTGGACTTCGGGGGAGACGGCGATGGTGGTCACGACGTTTGTGAGAACGGCGAGCAGGCCGACGATGGGCAATACCCAGCGCAGCGACCAGATATAGAGCGGGTAGGAATTGGGCCCGATGAGGTGCTGCGGGGAGTTCGAGTACTCCCGAGACAGCGCGACGGGATCACCGAGCTCTTCGAGAACCTCGCGTTCGATGGCGGCCGTGCGATCCGGGGACGCGGCCGCATCCTCGCCGAGGCGGGCTTCGACCATGTCGTCGATCGTGGCGGTGATCTCGGCGGCGATGTCGGGACGGGAGTCTTCAGGCAGGTGGCGGGTGACGTTGTCGACGTAGATTTCGGTGAGCGCACTCATGGTGTTCCGTCCTTCCAGAGCTGGGTGATGCTGGAGTTGAGTTCGAGCCAGTGGCTGTGCAGTGCGGCGGCGACTTCGGCGCCGCTGTCGGTGAGCGTGTAGTACTTGCGGGGGCGGGCTTGTTCGGTATTCCATTCGGCCGTCAGCAGGCCCTGTTTCTCGAGCCGTCGCAGGAGGGGGTAGAGGGTGTTGGCCTCGGTGGTGATGCCTGCTTCGGTCAGCGTCGTCAGCAGCGAGTAGCCGTACTGCGGCCGTCGACAGGCGACGAGACTGGCGAAGACCACGGTGCCGCGTCGCAGCTCCTGTTCGTGTGTGGCCAATGCCTTCTGTGAGTCCTCGTTCATGCATCACACGATAGTGTGTGACACACACTATTACAAGAGGAGGGGTATTTTTCGCTGCGGCCCAGTTTCGGGTGAGCAGCCCATGTTTGAACCTGGGCTGCCCACCCTGAATTGGGCTATTCGCCAAAGAGGCGGCGAAGGCATCGGCAGGTAGTCTTGCTTCATGAGTGCGAGAAAATGGGTGCTCTTCGACATCGGGGGAGTCTTGGAGGTCGTCGATGATGACGCCTGGGGTGCGAGGTTCCAGTCGCGGTGGCAGGAGCGATCAGGATTCGGTCTCGAGGAATATCGGGCGCGGCTGATCGCGGCGGAGCTGCCGGATATCTCGCGCCGTTCGAACCTCGAGACCGAGTATTGGACTCGGACCGGGCGGGCTCTCGATATGGAACCAGCAGAGGCCGAAGCCATGCGCGCCGAGATGTGGAACGAATACTGCGGCAGGCTCAACGTTGAGCTGTTCGACTATGCAACCGAGCTCCGTTCGAGTGCCGGGGTGGCGATCCTGTCGAACTCGGTGGACGGGGCACGTTATGAAGAGGAGCGCCGGTTCGGGTTCAGTGCAGTCTTTGACCCGATCCTCTACAGTCACGAAACCGGTCTGCTCAAACCCGAACCGGAAGCATATGAGAATGCGCTCGAGCGGATCGGTGTCGATGCGAGCGACGTGTTCTTCATCGATGATCACGAGATCTGCGCCGAGGGTGCTCGTGCCGTGGGCATGAACGCGATCGTGCACCGCGACAACCCGTCGACGATCGAGGCGATCGAGACGTTTCTTCGCGGGGCTGCGTGAGCGGAGCCGCCGTCGTTGCCGTTCGGCCCCGACTCAGGCGATCGTGGCTTTGCTCAGTCGTGCTGTGCGGCTTCCGGCTGATCCGAATCGACGGCGAGCTCCGAAGGCTGGGTGCGGAAGCTTCAATCCGCGAGGTCAAGCGTCGGTGTCGGCTTCCGGAAGCCCCGTGTGACGAATGCGAGGTAACCGACTCCGAGGATCAGCCAGATAGCGCCGATGAGCAGAGTCCGTGGAGACAAGCTCGTCCACAGCCACAAGGTTAGGCAGAATCCGATTCCCGGCAGAACGATGTAACTCAGAACAGCACGTGAACCACGGTTCTTCTCGTCGATGATGAAGTGTTTGATGACCGACAGATTCACTGCTGAGAACGCGATCAGAGCACCGAAGCTGACCATCTCCGATATGAATGCGAGGTCGACGGCGAGCGCAAGCAGAGAGACTCCGCCGACTGTGAGAGTCGCAATCGTGGGTGTGTGAAAGCGCGGTGACAAGCGGCCGAAGTAGCTTTTCGGGAGCACGCCGTCTCGACCCATCGCGAAGAGAATGCGTGAGACTGATGCCTGCGAGGTCAGAGCTGAGCCGCATGCTCCGGCGACATAGGCGGCGGTGAAGAAGGCGGTGAGGAATTCGCCGCCGGCCGCCGCCATGACGTCGAGCGCGCCTGAATCGACATCGGCGAACTGATTCGACGGGTAGACCAGCTGAGCCAGGTATGAAAGAACAATGTAGATGAGGCCGCCGGTGACAGTGGCGATGACGATTGCGCGGGGGACTGCTCTCTTCGCGTCCTTGGCTTCCTCGGACAAAGTCGAGACCGCATCGAAGCCGAGGAATGACAGACACAGTATCGCTGCGCCGGCCATGACATTGTCGAATCCGGGTGCCGAGCCGTCACCGGTGAATGGGGCGGTGAGGTCGACAGAACCGGATCCGGTGAATGAGGCGATGCCGAGCGCGGCGAAGACAACGATGAAGATTGCTTGAGCAGCGATGATGACGATGTTGGCCCGTGCAACGGAGACGATTCCGATGACGTTGAGGACGGTGACGAGAACAATGGCAGAGACCACGAAGACCCACGCCGGGACCACGGGGAAGGCCGCACTGAGGTAGATGCCGATGACGAGATAATTGATCATCGGTAGGAACAGGTAGTCAAGAAGCAGTGCCCAACCGGCAACGAAGCCGATTCCGGCTCCGAAGCTCTTCTGCGTGTACGTGTATGCCGAACCGGCGAAGGGCATCGCCCCGGCCATCTTCGCGTATGACCTGGCGGTGAACACCATTGCCAGCAAGGTGATGATGTAAGCGGCTGGGACGCGACCGCCGGTGATCTGAGTAACGATTCCGTAAGTCGTGAAGACCGTCAGCGGAACCATGTAGACGAGGCCGAAGAAGACGAGTGAAGGTACCCCGAGGGCTCGTTTCAAGTGGGTCTCGGCGGTGCCCGGGGCGGTGACGGTGTGATTGGAACGGGACATCATTGTCCTTTCGATTCAGTCCGCTGAATGGACGGCTACGCCGCGCAGGTATGTGCGGCGAACTGGGGTTGCAGACAGTTCCTGTGGGAGCAGTTTCCGAGGATCCGTACCGAGAATGATGAAGTCGGCGCTCGCACCTGGACGGATCACTCCCCACTCTTCGGATCTTTGGTCTGCAAATGCTTGGTGGGCCACCGCGGCCGAATAGGCGTCGAGAGAGCGTTCGATGTCGAGGATCTCTTCGGGAGTCCACCCGCCGTCGGGCTCACCGTCGTCGGTCTGTCTGCTCACGGCAACGGCGAGACCCTCGAGTGGTGCCCCTGAAGTACAGGGCCAGTCCGACCCGAACGCTAGGTGCCCGCCGCTGTCGAGGACACTGCGCATCCGATATTGGGCCACGGCGCGTTCTCTGCCGATCCGGGGGACGGTGAGTACCGTCATGAGGTCATCGAGCTGAGCCCACAGAGGCTGCATATTCGCGATGACGCCGAGTTCAGCAAAGCGGGACAGGTCGGCAGAGTCGATGATCTGGGCATGTGCGATCACCGGCCGCCGATCACGGGCTCCGTTGTGCCGGATTGTGTACTCGATGGCATCCAATGCCTGTCGAACGGCCGCGTCGCCGATGGCGTGGATGTGGATCTGAAACCCTGCCGCGTCGACCTCGCGAACCGCTTCCGCCAGCGAATCTCCTTCCCAGACTCGCATGCCGTGGTTGTGAAGGGAGGTGCAGTAGGGCTCGATGAGTGCACCGGTTTCGTTCTCGATGACTCCGTCGGCGAAGAACTTCACGGTCCGAGCGGTCAGGAATGGATCCGAAAGTTCCTCGATCCTTTGGCGCGCAGAAAGCATTTCGGGCAGTTGTTGCGTGAAGCGGCGGGGATCGGCGTAGAACGCGAGATTGAATCTCAGTTTGAGCCGATCCTGCTGAGAGGCGGACACATAGGTCTCGACATCGGCTGGTTCCACCCACGCGTCCTGGACCCAAGTGACGCCTCGAGCGAGGTAATATTCGGCTGCCCGATCGAGAGCGCGGAGTCGGACGGATTCGTGGTGCGGCGGACGAAAAGCATCGATCAGATCTACCGCACCCCATTCACGCAGAGTGCCCAGCGGTGAGCCGTCGTCTCGGCGAGGAATCTCGCCTATCTGCGGTTCCGGGGTTGCGGCGGTGATCCCTGCCAGTTCCAATGCTCGAGAATTGCACCACACGGTGTGGTAGTCCCAGGCACGAAGGACGACCGGTCGGTCGGGCACGGCCCTGTCGAGCCATTCGGCGTCGAAGAGACCGTCACGTACGAGGCTGCCGTCATATGAAGCACCAGTGATCCAGTCGTCGTCAGGATGCGCCTCGGCGTACCGTTCCACTTCGGCGATGATCTCTTCGACGCTCGTGCACGATCTCACCTGTGGGCCCTCTGCTTCCATGCCACCGAAGATCGGATGAGCATGGCCGTCGCCGAAGGACGGCATGAGGAACCCGCCATCGAGGTCTATTGACTCAAGCTCTGCGCCGTCGTGGCTCGAAATTTGATCGAGGACGGCCGCCACCGCATGTGAACCAGAGGCAACGACAGTGCCGTCTTGAACCACAAGGGAATCCTCAGTTCGGGCGCCGGCGCCCAACCAGATGATGCCGTTGTGGAAGTGCTGAATCTTCATGGCCGTCCTCCTGCTCCAATGCGAGTGACCGGTGATTTCTGCGCTGTGACGAACAGTGTTCGTGCGTGACTGGGAACACGATACACTGCTCGAAAGGTGGAAGGAAGTGCGAAATTGAGAGCGAGCATTCTGTGAGATTGAATCAGGGCCGGCTGGTTGATGCCGCGCTCGCGCTTGTCGACGACCTCGGCGAAGAGGCATTGTCGATGCGAACTCTGGCGGCTCGCGTCGACCGGCAGGTGTCCTCTCTGTACAACCATGTCTCCGGCCGAGGTGAACTCATCGAGTTGATGCGCGCGCGTATCGTGGCTGGAATCGACGTTCAAGTATTTGCTGGGATCGAGGGTTCGTCGGAGAGCGTGCCGTGGGACAGAGCTCTGGAGCTGTGGGCGCGGTCGTATCTCAGGGCTTTTGCCAACCATCCGAACCTCATCCGTTTGCTGGCCACGACCTCGATTCGAGACCTCTCAACGTATGAAATGTATGACTCCGTGATCGGTGGACTTCGTCGAGGGGGATGGCCGCAGGGTCAGACTGTGGCGGTGATGCGGTCTGTCGAAGCCTATGTCCTCGGTTCCGCTCTGGACATCGTCGCTCCGGTCGACCTCATCACTCAGGAATCGGCCGGAGACAGATTTGCGGAGATTCGAGGTGCGCTGGATCCTCAATTCGGCGAGAACTCGTCAGCGGTGGCGTCCTTCGAGTTTGGGCTGACTAGCCTGATCCAAGGTCTGAAGCATCGGCTTGAGGCTGTGTCGTGAGTCATTCGGCAAGGCTCGATGTCACACTCGACTCGTTCTGGGTGCGGGTCCGCAGCTGCATCCCCGACCTACCGGAGGCGATGCCCGAAGCATGGGCCTTCGGCGCGACTCCCGAGCATGCGGACGACCTCCTCGCTCTCGTGCTGGCTGGGACCAAGACCGGCACCGCCTCGGCGCTGTGGGACATCGAAGCCGATGACGAATCCGTCCCCGAGGTGGGTGAACTGAGCATCATCCTCGACGGACGTGGCCGACCGAGGGCCCTCCTCGAAACCACGGCGATCGATATCGTTCCGTTCTACGAGGTGACCGCCGAGCATGCCCATTCGGAAGGGGAGGGCGACCGAACCCTCGCCGCATGGCGCGAAATCCATGAGCGCTTTTGGCAAGAGCATGGTCGACGCGGATTTTCGACCGAGATGCCGGTCGTCTGCGAACGCTTCCGTTTAGTCTTCAGTGCTGACGGCGAAGCGCCCGTCAGCGTCTTCGGCGACGAATCACAGGAGACGAGCAGATGAACGAGACCGAATACTGGGGCCTCATCCACACGGAACGCGCGCGCCTGGCCGATCTGCTCACCACACTCGAACCCGCGCAGTGGGCGCTCGCCACTCTGTGTGCAGACTGGACGGTCGAGCAGGTCGTCGCCCACCTGACAGCCGCAGCCAACACCGGGAAGTGGGCCTGGACCCGCAGCATCGTCCGGGCGGGATTCGATCCTGCCAAACACAATGCGCGACTGCTCGAGCGCCGCCTCGGTGACTCACCAGAGGAGACCCTTGCGAAGTTCCACAGCTCGATCCCACTGACTATCGCGCCGACCAAAGACTTCCCGGCCTTCCTCGGCGAAGTCATCGTCCACGGACAGGACATCGCACGACCACTGGAACGCGACCTGACCCCCGACGCCGAGGCGACAGTCGAGGTGGCCCGATACTTCGGCTCGAAGGACTTCGCTGTGAACTCGAAGACCCTGGTCAAAGGGCTGAAGCTCAGTGCTGTCGACGCTGACTTCGAATCCGGAAGCGGGCCGGAAGTGACCGGTCGTGTCCTCGACCTCGTCCTGGCCATGGCCGGCCGGCCGGAGGCACTGACAGATCTGACCGGGAGCGGAGTCGCCGAGCTCCGGCGACGGATGGACTGAAACCTCAGCCGAATCCGACGACGCCGACCGTCACCAGGACGAATCCGAGCAATTGCAGCGAAGCGCGCACGATCTGGAAGACGTCCCACCGTCTGCGCATGGCGATGAAACCTGTGGGGGCGGTCTCCTCGGTGATCCGTCCCGTCCGGGAATTGATCGGGACGTTCCCGACGATCGTCACGACCAGAGCGACGCCGAGGCTGATTGCAGCTGAGACCAGCCAGACGTTGGACTCATCGATGGCAATGATGATGGCAAGCGCAGTCGCCGCGGTCATCCCCACCGGCATCACCCGGCCGAACGTCTTCAGCAGGCCCTTCTCCATGATGAGCTGATCGTCCGTCCCCAGTCGACGGATCACCGGGTGGACCAGGGCAGCCGACCCGAACTCCGCTGAGCCGACGAAACCGGTGACGAGGACCGCGGCCAATGCGACGGCGTCCATGGCCTCTCCTTCTAATAGGTAGTTCAACTATCCGTAATAGATAGTAGAGGTATCTGCTAAGGTCGAGCAAGATCAGTCACACAAAATTGCTGGCGGTGCCGGGAAGAGAGGGCGATGCAGGAGCCGACGGACAGACCGGAGATGAGGATGGCGGAGCTGTCCCGCCGTTCGGACCTCAGTGTGCCGACCATCAAGTACTACCTGCGAGAAGGGCTGCTGCAGCCGGGACGACGGACGAGCGTGAATCAAGCCGTCTACGATCGAACTCATCTCGAGCGGCTGCGCCTCATCCGGGCGATGACGTCGGTGGCCGGACTGCCCTTGGCGAAGGTGCGAGCCGTCGTCGATGCGGTGGACGGGCAGGCTTCGGAGATCGAAGCGATGGGCGTCACCCAGGACGCGCTCATCGGCGAGGCCGAGACGGACGATACGGCTGCCTCGGCGATCCTCGACCGTGCGATCACCGCGCGAGGATGGCGCTGCGCGACCTCATCGCCGGCCTATCGGGCGGCCGTGAACGCGATTGCCATGCTGTCCGACGAGGGCCTGACTCCGCTCCTCGAACGGCTCGACGCCTATGTCGAAGCGGCAGAAGACGTCGGCCGGACCGACCTCGACGCGATCAGCGACGCCGTCAGCCTGGAGGGGCGGATCCGCGGAGTCGTCCTCGGCAGTGTGCTGCGGACACCACTGCTCGAGGCGCTGGTCCTGCTTGCCCAGCAGCACTTCGCGCAGGACCTCACTCGCTCGGACGAGAGCTGACAGAGAACGGTTCGGTCTGGGCGACAGCCTCAGACCCATTGCTCCCATCGATCACAGTTGTGCCGGCTTCGCGTCGTAGGTGAGCCAGTTCGTCTTCGCTGCGACATCGTCATAGAGCACTTGAGCCTGAGTGTTGTCATCGGCGGTGATCCACCGGACCACCGAACAGCCTTCGGCTCCCGCAAGCGACTGCAGGTGCGCGATCAAGGCGCGTCCGGCACCTCGGCCGCGCGCCTCGGGATCGGTGAAGAGATCGTCGAGCCAGATGCCGACGCTGCCGGTCGAGGGACGCGAGAAACGACGATAGTCGGCGATTCCGATGATCGTTCCGGCCGCCTCGGCGACGAGTCCCTGGCACTCATGATCGGGATCGATGATCCAGCCCCATACGCGGGAGACGACCTCCTCGGACGGTTCCAGTCGGTAGAACTCGCGGTAGGCACGGAAGAGCTCCTTCCACCGGGTCTCGTCGGCCGGGGCGGCGGGGCGGATCGTCGGGGCCGGGAACGTCGTCATCGGCAGTCCTCTCACTCGGTTCGGTGCAGCACTGACCACATTACGTTCTCCGCATCTGTTCAAGCGGAGTTCCGGACGATGTGTGCTGAAAGTGTGCGGCAGATTCCGCACGGATCGTCCGGAACTCGTCGCATGCGGCTCACGAAGAGACAGAAAAAGGCCCCGGGGAGGAAGCGTGTCGACTTCCGCCCCGGGGTCCGTGGTACGCGAGAGGGGACTTGAACCCCTACGTCCGAAGACACTGGAACCTAAATCCAGCGCGTCTACCAATTCCGCCACTCGCGCTGAAGCGGCCACCCACGCGGCCACAACGTCCTCAAGATTAGCAGGGGCGGCCCGAGTTGCTGAAAACTCGGACCGCCCCGATGCTCAGGCCGCGATCGCGCCGCCGCCGCTCCCTGGGCAATGCGACGAAGTCGCAGTCGACTCAGGCAGCGTCGATGCCGAGCTCCTTGCGCACGCGGGCGACGTGCCCGGTGGCCTTGACGTTGTACTGGGCGAGTTCGACCTTGCCCTCGGCATCGACGACGACGGTCGAGCGGATGACGCCCTGGACGACCTTGCCGTAGTTCTTCTTCTCGCCGAAGGCACCCCACTCGGTCATCATCGTCTTGTCCTCATCGGAGAGAAGGTCGAAGTTGAGCCCCTCCTTCTCGATGAACTGCTGCAGCTTCTCCGGCTTGTCCGGGGAGATGCCGACGACGGCGATTCCGGCGGCCTTGAGTGCCGAGAGCGAGTCCCGGAAATCGCAGGCCTCGGTCGTGCAGCCCGGGGTCATAGCGGCCGGGTAGAAGTACACGACGACCCGCTGACCTCGGAAATCGCTGAGGCTCACGGACTTTCCGCCCTGGTTGACGAGGGTGAACTCCGGGGCGGTGTCGCCGACCGACAGACGTGACATGAATGCTCCTCCTGATTGGGGTGGTCTCCGACTTGGACAACCATTGCTGACCACCACTCTATTCCGTTGCCGGGCCCGATGCCTCGACCGATGTACGCAACCACCTCGACCGATCCTTTCGCCGAGGCGGCCCGCCGTCTCAGTCGACCCGTGCGATGGCCTGCCCGACCGACACGACGTCGCCGACGGCCGCCGACCGACGGAACGTTCCCGCCACGGGTGCTTCGACGCGTGTCTCCATCTTCATCGCCGAAAGCACGGCGACCCCGTCACCTTCTGCCACTGTCGCACCGTCGTCGACGAGGAAATCCACGAGGCTGCCCGGCACAGGTGCGGTGACATCCCCGGCGCTCGCCGAGGCGGCTCCATTGTTCCCGGCGGCACCGCCCTGACCGACGTTGCCCTGTCCAGCCCCACCGACCGAGCCGAGGGCGGCGAGCAGTCCGGCGGGTAATCCGATGGTGGTCAGCTTCCCGTCGATCTCGATCGACATGCGCTGCATCTGACCGTCGGCGACCGGGGCCGGGCGCTGCTGGGGCTCGAAGCGCGGCAGCAGCTCGGCTTCGATCCACTGGGTGTGGATGCCATCGACACCGGCGACGCCGAGACCGGTGAATGCCTCATCACGCAGGATCGCCAGAGAGCACGGCACCACGGTGGCCGGGCCCTCGACATGGAGCTCCTTCGCCGCTGTCACAGTGCGGGCGATCGCCTGCTCGCGGTCGGGGCCATGGACGATGAGCTTCGCGAAGAGGGAATCGAAGGCCGGCTGCACGGTGTCACCGGCACGCACACCGGAATCCCAGCGCACACCGAGGCCGCCGGGCACATCGAGGACATCGATGCGTCCCGGAGTCGGGAGGAATCCGCGGCCGGGATCCTCGGCGTTGATGCGCAGCTCGATCGCATGACCGACCGGCTGCGGGGTCGCCTCCAGTGACAGGCCGTGACCGAAGGCGATGCGGAACTGCTCGGCGACGAGGTCGACCCCGGAGGTCACCTCGGTGACGGGATGCTCGACCTGTAGCCGGGTGTTGACCTCGAGGAACGTCATGGTGCCGTCGGCGGCGAGCAGGAATTCGACGGTGCCGGCACCGCGGTAGTCCACCTCGGCGCAGATGGCTTCGGCCGAACGGTGCAGACGTTCGCGCTGCTCATCCGTCAGTCCCGGGGCGGGCGCTTCCTCGATGAGCTTCTGATTGCGCCGCTGAGCGGAGCAGTCGCGGTCACCGACGGCCACGACCCGACCCTGACCGTCTCCGACGATCTGGACCTCGACATGGCGGGGACGCTCGAGGAACTTCTCGACGAAGCACTCGGGCCGACCGAAAGCCTCGACGGCCTCACGGGTCGCCGATTCGAAGGCACCGGCTACCTCGGTCGGCTCGTGGACGATCTTCATTCCGCGTCCGCCGCCGCCGTGGGCGGCCTTGATGATGATCGGCAGTCCCGCCTCGGCGGCGAAGGACTCGACCTCGGCCGCGTTCTCCAGGGGACGGTCGATGCCCGGCGCCAAGGGGGCACCGACCTTCTGCGCGAGCTGACGGGCCGTGACTTTGTCGCCGAGGGCCGTGATCGTCTCCGTGGTCGGGCCGATCCAGATGAGCCCGGCGGCTTCGACGGCGGCGGCGAAATCGGCGTTCTCGGACAGGAATCCGTACCCGGGGTGGACGGCATCGGCGCCGGCGGACTTCGCGGCGGTCAGGATCGCATCGATGTTGAGGTAGGTCTCACCCGCCGAAGTCCCGGGCAGGGCGAATGCTTCGTCGGCAAGGCGGGCATGCATGGCGTCGGCGTCCTGATCAGCATAAACAGCCACCGAAGTGTGGCCGTGCTGGGCGCAGGCGCGGATGATGCGGACGGCGATCTCGCCGCGGTTGGCGATGAGGATTCTCGACATTGTTCAGCCTTCGTTCTCGTTGGTGCGGGGCCCTGCAGCGGTGCTGGACGCCTCGGCCGAGTGGGCGTTCGGCGTCGGTCGGGCAGAGGTGGTGAAGCGCAGCTTCACGCCGGGAGGCAGCTGCGCGGCGAGGTCGACATCATCGACACTGGCGATGATCGGATAGCCGCCGGTGAGCGGATGGTCGGGCCCGAAGAGCACCGGCTGACCGTTCGGCGGAACCTGCAGGGCACCGGTGACCGCGCCTTCGCTGGGCAGCTCGCCCGTGCGGGCACGTTCGAGTGGAACCTCACCGGACAGGCGCAGGCCCACCCGGTCGGATTCGTGGGTGACCGTCCACTCCTGTGACAGCAGAGTCTCGACCCCGGCCTCGGTGAACCAGTCCTCGCGCGGTCCCCGCGTCACGCTCAGCATCACGGTCTCCCCCGGCTGCGGAAGATCCCTTGGCTGCGTGGGATTGGGATCGACGAGGTTGGGCGCCGTCCGCGGATCGTGCACTCCCACCGTGGTGCCTTTGTCCACAGCGGCCGGACCGAGCCCGGCCAGGGTGTCGGCGGAGCTGCTGCCGAGCGCCGTGTCGACATCGATTCCACCGCGGATGGCGAGATACCGCCGGACTCCGCGCTCGGCCGGGCCGAGTTCGAGTTCGTCCCCGTCGGCCAGGGCAAAGGCCTCGCCGAGGCGGGGCGTGAGAACCGTGCCATCGGCAGCGGTCACGGTGATCGTTCCGGTGGCCCCGGTGACCGCGGCGACGCCGTCACCCGCTGAGCGCAGGAGCACTCCGCCGCCGAAGCTCTCCAGCCCGGCAGCAGACTCGGCATTGCCGACGAGACGGTTGGCCGCGGTCAGCGCGGAGCGGTCGGCGGCACCGGCGGCGGAGACGCCCATCGAGGCGAAACCTGGTCGGCCGAGATCCTGGATGAGCAGCTGCAGCCCGGGACGCAGCACCTCGAAGGAATGGGAGGCCGCTGCCGCCGAATCGGATGCCGAATCCGCTGCTGAATCCACCGCAGAATCCGACGCCGCACCTTCCGCACCTGGCGAACCCGAGAAACCTGAGGCACCCGACCTCGCACTCGAGCCCGCGACCTCGACGATCTCCCGCCCCGCCTCGGCGAACTTCACGATCGTGCCGGGTACGAACAGGGCCGGGGGCTGGCGATCGAGATCCCACAGCTTCGCATCGGTGCGTCCGATGAGCTGCCAGCCGCCGGGGGAGGAGCGCGGGTAGACACCGGTGAACTCACCGGCCAGAGCCACCGAGCCCACGGGCACACGCGTGCGAGGGGACGATCGGCGGGGAACGTCGAAGAGCTCGTCGTCACCGGCGAGGTAGCCGAAGCCGGGAGCGAAGCCGGCGAACGCGACCTGCCAGGTCGCGGCCTGGTGGCGGTTGATCACCTCGGCGGGGGAGACGGAGAGGAGGTCGGCCACCTCGGCGAGGTCGTCCCCGTCGTAGCGGACATCGATCGTGACCTCCCGGGCCGTGTCCGAGACCGACTCGGTGTGCCCGAGCCCGCGCACCGCGTCGGTCAGCGTCTCGGCACTCGTGCGTGCGGGGTCGAAGCTCAGCAGCACTGTGCGGGCGGCCGGGATGAGTTCAGTGACGCCGGGCAGATCAGCGGCTTCGAGGCTGTGGTGCAGGGCCATCGTCGCGGGCAGGTCGGCGCACTCGACGAGGAGGTGGCGCCTCGAGGCGGTGTGGAAGGTCAGGGTGCTGGCCAGCGGGGTCGAGATCATTGGCGGTAGGTGTCTTCCGGCTCGTCGGTGATGAACATCTTCCCAGGTGAGTGTGTGATCGCGAAGGGAATTCCCGAGGCCTGGATGGCTGCCTGCGGGGTGACTCCGCAGGCCCAGAACACGGGAATGTCGCCGTCGTGGATGACCGGGGCGTCACCGAAATCGGGCGCGTCGAGGTCAGCGATGCCGATCTGGGACGGGTCGCCGATGTGGATCGGGGCACCGTGGACGGCGGGGAAGCGGTCGGTGATACGCACCGCCTCGGCGACCTGGGATGCCGGGATCGGACGCATGGACACGACCATGTCGCCGCTGATCCGACCGGCCGGGGCGCACGCGGTCGACGTGCGGTACATCGGCACATTGCGGCCGGCTTCCTGGTGGCGGATCGGGATGCCGGCCTCGGTGAGCCCGTTCTCGAAGGTGAATGAACAGCCGATGAGGAAGGACACGAGGTCCGGATGCTGCTCCCAGACTGAAGTGGCGTCGGTGACTTCGTCGGTCTGGGCGCCGTTCTCCCAGATCCGGTAGCCGGGGATGTCGGTGCGGATATCGCTGCCCGGCGCCAGCGCGGATGCCAGCTGTCCGGGTTCGAGGACGTCGACGACCGGGCACGGCTTCGGGTTGCGCTGGGTGAAGAGGAGGACGTCGAAAGCCCAGTCCGCGGGGACGGAGATGAGATTCGCCTGGACGAGTCCCGGCGCCATCCCCGAGGTGGGACCGTCGAATCCTGCCCGGATGCGTGCGCGGGCTTCCGCACCGGCAGCCCCCATCGTGTCCATGGCAGAGGTGCCTGTGGGGGTGGCGGCGCTCATCGTTCGGCTCCGGCGAAGGCGGCGATCGTGACGCCTTCGGATTCGAGGAGGTCACGGGCCGCCCGGGCCATGTCGATGGATCCCTGGCTGTCGCCGTGGAAGCAGATGGACTGCGCATCGACGTCGACGAGGCTGCCGTCGATGGCTTCGACCTGTCCGGTCTGGACGAGGCGCAGGACGCGGGAGGCTACGGCCTCGGGATCGTGGAGGACCGCGTTCGGCTCCGACCGGGAGACCAGGGAACCGTCGGGGTTGTAGGACCGGTCAGCGAAGGCCTCGGCGGCGACGGTCAGCCCGGATTCGGCGGCGACGCGGTTGGCCACGCTGCCGGCGAGTCCGAGGAAGACCAGCGAGTCGTCGATGGCACTGACGGCATCGACGACGACCTTCGCCTGCGCCTCATCGTGGACGATCGCGTTGTAGAGGCCGCCGTGGGGTTTGACGTAGGAGACATCTCCGCCGACGGCAGTGGTCAGGCCGATGAGGGCACCGATCTGGTATTCGACCTGGGCCTGCAGGGTGGCTGCGGGCACGTCGAGGGCGCGACGACCGAAGCCTTCGTAGTCGTCGTATCCGGGGTGGGCACCGATGGCGACTCCGCCCTTCGTAGCGGCGTCGACGGTTGCGCGGATGCCTTCGGGATTGCCGGCGTGGAACCCGCAGGAGACGTTAGCACTGGTGACGAGGCCGAGCATGGCCGCATCGTCGCTGACGACGCGGTCGGGCACGTTCTCCCCGAGGTCAGAGTTGAGGTCGATTCTCAGTTCGCTGTTGACAGACAATGTCATCCTCCGATTCCGATCATGGCGAAGATGGGGCCGACGGACTGTGTGGCCGTGTACCACGTGACCAGTGTTGCTGCGGTGCCGATGATGAGCAACCACTTCGGGTACGAATCCGTGCGTAGCAGGCGCGGGCGGAACCAGCCGATGTACATGAAGATCGTCAGACCGATCGGCAGGATGAGGCCGTTGAAGCCGCCGACGAAGACGAGCAGAGTGGCGGGTGCCGTGCCGAGGGCGAGGTAGACGATGAGTGAGACGACAATGAAGGCCACGGTCGCCAGCTGCAGCGGCCAACCGCCCGCGAGGCGCGTGGAGAACGCGGAGAGGAAGGTCGCCGAGGTGTAGGCGGCGCCGATGACCGAGCTCAGTGCCGCGGCCCAGAAGATGGCGCCGAAGATGCGCATTCCCGCCTCGCCGAGGACTGCTGCGAAGGCCTGACCGGCGGGGTTCGCCACGCTCGAATCGAGGTCGAGGGCGACTCCGGAGGCGACGACGCCGAGGATGGCGAGGAAGAGGATGTAGCGCATGACACCGGTGACGATGATGCCCGACAGCGCCGAACGCATGACCGAACCGGCGTTCTCCGGGCCGGTCTTGCCCGAGTCGAGGTAGCGGTGGGCACCCGAGTAGGTGATGTAGCCGCCGACGGTGCCGCCGACGATCGTGGTCACGGTGGCGAAGTTGATGGTGTCGGGTGCGATCGACTGTCTGAGCGCCTCACCGACGGGCGGGTTCGAGACGATGGCGACGATGCAGGTGAGGATGATCATCCCGATGCCGAGGACGAGGACGACGGTGTCGACGACCTTTCCGGCGCGTTTGAACAGGAAGATGCCGATCGCGAGCACGCCGGTGAGCAGTCCGCCGAGTTTCGGGTCGATGCCCAGCAGTGCGTTGAGGCCGAGCCCGCCGCCGGCGATATTGCCGATGTTGAAGGCCAGTCCGCCGATGACGATGAGGATGGACAGGAGGATGCCCGAACCCGGCACGGCCGAGGAGGCCAGCTGGGCCGCGCGCTTGCCCGAGGAGGTCACCATCCGCCAGATATTGAGCTGGATGGCGATGTCGATGAGGATCGAGGCGAAGATCGCGAAGGCGAAGGCCGCCCCCATCTGAGCCGTGAAGGTGGCCGTCTGGGTGATGAAGCCCGGACCGATCGCCGAGGTGGCCATGAGGAAGATGGCCCCGACGATCGCGCTGCGGCTGATCTTCGAGCCGATCTCACTCGAGGCATTGGCGCGTCCCGACGCGGTTGCGTCCGACGAGCTCGATTCCGGCGGTTGGGATTCCGGTGCGTGTGACATGGGAGTCTCCGACTGTCTGGTGGTCATGAGTTCCTTCGCGTGTGTCGATGGGGTGAGGACAGCGATGTCTGTGTCCTGGCACACGTGAAGTGGTAAACAATCTAGCACCTATTGTTGAACAAACATAGACGGGGGTCACATTTTTCTTCGTGAGATTGTGGACGGACGGATGGGAGTTTGCGGTGTCGGTTCAGTAGGATGGAGAGGTGAATCACGATTCGTCCCTGGTCAACAGGCTCACTGACCGTCTCATCGCGGGAGAGCTGCGCCCCGGTGAGCGGCTGTCCGAAACCGCGCTGGCGAAGGAATTCGATGTTTCGCGCAATACCCTGCGCGAGGCGTTCCGGGTCCTCGGTGAGCAGGGCTTGGTCACGCATATCCCGCACCGAGGCGTCTCAGTGGCGTCACCGAGCACCGCCGATGTCGTCGACATCTACCGGGTGCGTCATCACGTCGAGTGCTCTGTGCTCGAGCACGCCCCGCGCAACCACCCGAACGCCGTGAGGATGGAGGCGGCCGTCGACGCCGCCGAGAAGTTCGCCGCCGAAGAGAACTGGCTGGAAGTCGGCACGGCGAACATGGGGTTCCACAATGCCGTCGTCTCGCTGTCGGACAGCAGGCGGTTGATGCGGTCGTTTGCCAATGTGCTCGCCGAGCTGCGCCTGGCCTTCCTCAAGGTCGAGGTCCTCGACTTCCTCCATGCGCCTTTCATCGAGCGCAACCGCGAGGTGGTCGAGATCTATCGCTCTGATGGGCCGGGGGCCGCCGCTGCCAGGCTTGCCGTCTACCTCGGGGATTCGGAGAGACAGGTTCTCGGTGCCTACGCCCGCGCGGGACAGGACTGAACCGGGCCCTGCCCGTGCCGAGAGCCGCTCGTCCTGCCCCTGACCGGAGCCGAATCTGCTGGCAGCCCACCTGAAGTCAGACAGCACAGTTTCAAACATGGGCTTTTCGACTCAAACGGTGCCGCCGCCATCCAAGGGCCGGACCGTGCGGCTCGCGAGTGGTCCCCAACCAGGACGCCGCCGCAGCAGGTGCAATCCGGCGAATCGGTCCACCCTGCTCTGGATGGCACATGGAGGAACCTGGTGACGTGAGAGCAGGGTGAACCGAACTTGAGAGCAGGGTGGGCCGACAAGGGTGAATGCGAAAGAACCGCCTCCGACGTGATGTCAGAAGCGGTTCTCAGTTCTCTGTGCACCCCCCGGGACTTGAACCCGGAACCCACTGATTAAGAGTCAGTTGCTCTGCCAATTGAGCTAGAGGTGCGTGCCGCGCTTCCTGCGCAACGAGAATTAATATTACTCAGGTGTCTGCCGATCATGCAAACCGAGATCGGCCCATATTTGATTTTGTGATGAAGGTCGCAAGCCCCAGGTCAGATACCCGATCAGATAGCGGCCAGTCCCTACAGGTACATCCCGGAACTCGACTGCTCGGCCGGTTCGGAGATCGCGTGGACGTCGCGCTCACGCAGCAGCACATACGCGCGTCCCTCGAGCTCCACCTCGGCGAGTTCCTCAGGGTCGTAGAGGACGGTGTCGCCGAGGTTGGCCTGCCTCACATGCGGGCCCGCGGCCACGACCTTGCCCCACACGAGGCGTCTGCCCATGCTGGCGGTGGCGGGAATGACGATGCCCGCCGAGGATCTGCGTTCCCCGGCTTCCTCGCTGGGTTCGAGCAGGATCCGGTCATGGAGCATCCGGATCGGAAGTGCGGCATCAGCCACGCTTGCGACCGGAGAGTCCGACGACGAGGGCGGCCACACCGAGGACGGCGCCGGCGCCGAGTGCGATGATCTCGGGCTTGGGGGAGCCGTCTTCCTCGACGACCTCGGACTTCGCCTTGTTAACGGCGCGCGTCGCCAGCACCTTCGGGTGGATGCGGCCGACGAGCTCGTCGATGTTCTCGGCGATGCGCTCTTCGCGCAGTCGGATCGACTCCGCGAGCTGCGCGGTTGTCGCCTGGTCGACGGTCACATCTGAGGTGTAGACGTTGTCAGTCATCGGGTCGAGTCCTCCCGGTCGAGAATGCTTTGCTGCGTCTGTGACCTTGTGCCACAGTGCTTCGCTGTCCAGCTTAGCGGCTGGGCACTGCGAGTGTCAGATATCGGCCGCGGTTCGACGGAATCTTACGATCTCGACGTTCGCGTCGGCGGGCATCGCCGGGTAGTGGCCGCGGAGACCGGGGATATACCGCTCCACCCCACCCGGGCGGGTGAGGTCGAGATCCTCAGGCTCCAGTTCGTCGAGTCCCTTCACCATCACCGAGGCGACTCCCACGGGAAGCGTGCCATGCTCGGTGTTCTCGAAGTACGCCAGAGATGACCTGACGGCAGCGTCCGCACGGGGCCAGCACTCCTCGTGTTTGGTTCCCGACTGCGACGATCGTGACCAGTGGGCCGGCATTCGCGGCTGCGGCGGCACCGATCGCGACGAGCTCTGCGCAGGGGCCGCCGGTGACGTGGAAGACACTGACTCCGGTGTGGATGCGCCCGGCGGTGTCCATCGCGGCAGCGGCGACGGTGTGGTTCTCATTGTCCCCGAGCCCAGCGGTGAGCTCTTCGGCAGCGGCGATCATACGCAGTTCGGAGTCGAAGAGCTCCATTCGGCCTCAGTCCTGTTTTCCGCGGCGACCCATGAGGTAGATGATGAACCCGACCGCGGCCATGCCGGAAGCGGCGAGGACGAAGACGGGCCAGGAGCTGACGATCGTGGAGATGATGGATTCGCCGAACGAGGTCGCCGGATTCTGATTGGCCCGCGGAGACGGCTGATCTCCACCCGTGATGAGATCCGTATCGTCTTCGGGTGCCGGCTCCTCGGGGTTGCGTGGCACCGGGTCCGAATAGTCGGGGCGTTTGGTGTTCTCACCGTCACCGGGCAGCCATTCGTCACCGGCGTTGCCGGGAATGGTTTCGCGTTCGTCGTCCGGGGAGCCATTGCCGTTCGACGGGTCGGGGGTGGTGCCGTCGGCGTCAGAGGCTCCGACCGATGAACCGGTACCGTCCTTGTCCGAATCCTTCTCTTCGTCCTCGTCGGAATCCGAATCGGAACCCGAGCTGTCGGAATCGCTGCTGCGAGAGCCGTCGGAGCCCGAAACGGTGTCGGCGTCGGATTCTCTGCCGCCGGAGTCCGAGTCGCCCGAGGCGTTCGCACTGTCATTCGATCCCGAATCCGACGAGGTGCCGCCATCGGTCGAGGTGGCGCTGTCATCAGAGGTGTCGCTGTCCGACGACGCCCCGTCCGTGCCGGCGTCGCGGTCGCTCGTGGAGCCGTCGTCGGAGGTGACACCGTCCTTGTTGGCGGTCTTGCCACCACCGGTGTCGCTGTCGGAAGTGTCGCCGTCGGACGAGGTCGACCCATCCGCCGTCGGAGCGGGATCGCTGTCTGTCGAACCGTTCTCATCGGCGCCGGCGGTCGAATCGGCGGAGGACGAGCCATCCGGGTCGCTCGATGCTTCGGCCCCGTCGTCGTCGGGGTACTGCTGACCCTCGGCGACGATCTGGCCCTCGTCATCGACCGTGAAAGTCCATTCGGGGTTCGGTCCGGAGGGAGCGAACTCCTCGAAGTCCATCGCATCGGTCTGACCGTCGGCAACGATCTGACCTTTGTCATTGAAATGGTATTCAGTGGGTGCTGCTGCAGCGGTCGCTTCTGCAACGGACTGCCCGCTGTCGTCGGTGTCCGAATCATTCGCGGCCGAATCAGCGGCATCGCTGGTGGAAGACTGTGCGGGAATCCGCTTCATCGCCTGTTCCGGGGCTTCGAAAGACTTTCCGACCCAGCTCTTCGGCAGGGTGCCGGCGCCTATTTCCTGGTCGTTGGCCGGGACGGACAGTTGATGGCCGACGTTCTGCCATTCGGCGGTGAGTTCACCGTCGATTTCGCACGGTTCGTCCGAGGTCCACTCCTGGTCCTTGCAGGCCTTGTCACCGTCTTCATCGGGACCCGGAACTGAGTTGTCGTCGGTCACACCCTCGACTTCGGTCACACCATTGTCGGCGCTGCTCGAATCGGCGTCGGTGGCGTCCACGCTGTTTGCCGTCGAATCTGCGTCATCACTTGAAGCGGAATCTGTTCCCGCAGAAGCACCTGCCTCGGAACTCGTACTGGCGTCGGCCGTGTGGGTGGGACTCGGCTGGGCGAGTGCGGGAGAGAACGTCGCCGAGATCGGCAGTGCTGCCAGGGCAAGCGCGGCGCCGATTGCGGCGGCTCTGCGGCTGAACCTGAGTGAGACTGGCACTACGTTCCTTCGCGGTGGGGATTCCGACTTCATTGGGTCAAGGGGACATGACGTTCAGACACATCGGGCACTATCCTAATGTCTCGGCCAGATGTGTTAAAGCCATAGGCGTGTTTCGCCGTGCCGCGGGATCCGTGACAGAGCGGCGGTCCGGGGCCGACGATCCGCTACCGAAGACCTGTCGCCGACGTTCCCCACCGGGAACCGGCGACCTCTGCCGGGAATCAGCGATCCTGCGTCTCGGACTTCTTCGGGTAGGCCCGAACGGTCGAGTCATCGCCGAGCACCAGCGCCTCGTTGCCTTCATCGACGACGGCCAGCAGATCGGTGTCTGTCTTGAACGCCTGCTTTCCGGCGAGCAGGCATGAGGTGTTCGTGTCCATCGTGCAGGGCACGATCGTTCCGCGCGGTTCGGAGAGATGGATGTCGCGGCTTGAGACGTCCATGAGCAGCAGACCCGACTCGAGATCGAAGAGATAGGGGCCGATATAGGCGCGCTTTCCGGCCTGTCCGCGCACCCAGGACTTCTCGCCGACGATGTCGGTCGTCGTGGTCACGGTCGAGAGGATCGACCCATCGTCGAGGGAGTGGACGACGATCTGGATCCTGTGGCCCGAGTTCGTCGAGGCCCCCTGTTCGCCCCACAGCGTGATCGCCTTGCCGTGGCCGGCCGAGATCCAGTCGATGATCTTCAGGTCGTCGCCGGGCCTTTCGAGCTTGATGCTGCGCTCGTCGCCGGTCTCGATGTTCTGCGCCGTGACCGGACCGTTCCAGTCCGAGCTGAAGAGCTCATCGTCGTCGATGGCCATCGGTGTCGACCCGGCCTGCGGGGTGGGTACGTCTTCCAGCCCATCGGCGCCGAATGTCGAGAGCTTGTTGCCCGATTTGATGAGCACGCTCTTGCCGGCCGAGGTGATGCGTGCGTTCTCCGGCAGCTGGTAGGTCTTCGGCTTCGATTTCCCGTCGAAGAGCGCCTCGGCGGTATCGCCCGACTGCCACAGCAGGGCCGGCCGTCCGTCGATGACGGTGTCGACGGCGAAGGTCGGGGACTCGTCAATCTTGGCTTTGTACCGAGACCGGCCGGTGTCTGCATCGAGGACTTCGAGGCGGTTGTCGTTGACGAGGAGGACTCCGCGATCAGAAGCCGTCACGGAGGCGCGTCTGGGGACCTCGGCTTCCCAGGCCGGGGAATTGTCGTAGCTGGGCACAACGTCTTGGGCCTTGTCGACGGAGAGTTCGGAGGCGGGGTTGACCTGCTGTTCCGAGCCGATCGTCTGCGGGGTGTCGGGGGAGTCGACGGGGACGATGTTGGGAACGACGAATGCGCCGATCATGAGGATCGCCAGACCGATGAGCACGAGCCCGGGGACGGTGATCTTCTTCAGCCGCTGCGGACGTTTACGGGCCGATCGTCTGCGCACCGGGGTCTTCTTCACCGTCGGCGTGGCCGGCGCGGCCGGTCCGGAGAACGGGGTGCCCAGCGGGTAGCTGTCACCGTTCGAGCTCTGGCCCTTTGCCTTCTGGTCGGAAGGCTCCGGATGTCCGGGCGCCTGCGCCGAACCATCCGAACCATCCGTGGACGCCGCGGCGGACGCTTCGTCCACGGCCGCCTCGGCGCCGGTGTCCTGCGTGGGGGCCGCCCCGACTTTCCCGTTCTCATCGATGCCGATCTCGGTCTTCTTCGACCCATCATCGATCGTCACGGTCAGGGGAGTCGCGGTCTCCTTGGCATAGTCGCTGAGGTAGGAGATGGCCTGCCCGGTGTCCGAATAGCGACTCGTCGCCCCGTTGAGGGTGGTGTAGGTGAACCCGTCGTCGGAGACGGAGATCAACGCACGAGGCATGTACAGGGTTCCTTGACAGTCATCGAGGGCAGGGCCGAGTCAATACTAATGAATGTCCTGGGGTGCTCCTACCCGTTTTCCGAAACCGTTATAGATCTCTACTGAATCGTTGCACGCAATGAGATCTGCGTCTCATCGGGGCTCAGGGGCGGTTCTGGTTTGCCCGGGTCAGGCGGGAGCGGTTACGATAAATCTTGCTGTCTGCGCCTTGGGGTGCAGCGCATGTGGTGGGTATAGCTCAGCTGGTAGAGCGCCGCGTTGTGGTCGCGGATGTCGCGGGTTCAAGTCCCGTTACTCACCCCGCTCGGGAAGCCCCGTGATCTGTGCGAACGGATCACGGGGCTTCTCTCATTCCCGCCGTGTGCCCACACTCGCCCCACCCCCGATCGTCGACGGTCATCGCCGCCTGACCCCCGATCGTCGACGGTCATCGTCGCCCCGCCCGCGATCATCGATAATGAGGTCATGACCACCGACTGCTCCCTGACGGTCGTCGGCAGCATCAACGCCGACATCACCGCCACGACCTCCCGACTTCCCGCCGCCGGTGAGACCGTGGGAGGCGGCCGACTGTCGCGCTCGCCCGGTGGGAAGGGCGCGAATCAGGCCGCAGCGGCCGCCCGCCTCGGTGCGCGGACCCGCATGATCGGTGCGGTCGGTCGCGACTCCGACGGCCGGGCGATGCTCGAAGCGCTCCGTGCCGCCGGCGTGCGGACCGATGACATCGCCGAGGCGACCGCCGAGACCGGGACCGCGCTCATCATGGTCGACGCCGCCGGTGAGAACCAGATCGCCGTGTGCGAAGGTGCGAATGCTTCAGTCAGCCTCGCAGGAATCGAATTCGGTGCCGACGAGGCCGTGCTCACTCAGCTCGAGATCCCCCTCGACCTCATCGTCGAACTCGCCCAGCGTGTGCCCGGGTTCCTCGCCGTCAACGCGGCTCCCGCCCGTCCTCTGCCCGCCGAGGTGGTCGATCGTGCCGATCTCATCATCGTCAACGAGACCGAATACTGCCGGCTGCCGCAGCTGCAGACCGGGCAGCTCGTGGCCGTCACCTATGGGGCGAAGGGATCGGCACTGCTGCAGAAGGGTGAGCAGATCGCCTTCGCCGAGGCGGTCGAATCGACCCCCGTGAGCGCAGTCGGCGCCGGAGACGCTTACTGCGCGGCCCTGACCATCGGCCTGATCAGCGGACTCGCGCCGGAACGCGCACTGCGGGCAGCCAACGCCGTGGGCGCGGCCGCCGTGGAGGTCGCCTCCGCCCAACCGGAGCTCGACGTGTTCGAGACGTACCTGTCCGCCGTCGACTGACCTGGCAGACTGAACTCAGACGGACCCATCCGCTGCTGCCGCCCGAGGCTCGTTGCCGCCACACAAGGTTCGCGCCATCGGCGGCCCACATCCACCCGAGGAGGACCATTGACGAACACCCCCGACGCGTCCCTGTTCACCGGGCTGAGTGCCTTCCCGCTGACGCCGCTGAAAGATGATTCCCTCGACGAGGATGCCTTCGTCGGGCTCATCGAACGCCTCGTCCTCGCCGGAGTCGACTCGATCACAGCGTTGGGTTCGACCGGTTCTTACGCGTATCTCGACACCGATGAGCGTGCCCGAGTGGCTGCGTTGACGGTCGAATCCGCTCTCGACATTCCCGTCTTCGTCGGCGTCGGGGCGCTGCGGACGAGGGATGTGCTGGCCAATGTCGCCTCGGCCGAAGCCGCCGGAGCCCACGGACTGCTGTTGGCGCCGGTGAGCTATCAGCCGCTGACCGACGACGAGGTGTTCGGCCTCTTCCGCACGGTCAACGAGTCCACCGACCTGCCCGTCGTCGTCTACGACAACCCCGGCACCACGCACTTCACGTTCACCACCGAGCTCTACGCCCGTCTGTCGGCCCTCGACGGAGTGGCCTCGATCAAGATCCCCGGAACCCCGGCCTCACCTGCCGGGTGGCAGGAGCGCATCGGTGAGATCCGGGCCGCCGTCGGCGACGAGGTCACGATCGGCGTCTCCGGCGACGCTCATGGTGCTGAGGGCCTCATCGCCGGCTGCGATGCCTGGTACACGGCCGTCGGCGGCACCATCCCCGAGCCGCTGCTCGAGATCACACGAGCCGCGGAACTCGGCAATGCGCAGCTGGCCCGCGAACTCTCCGCCGAGCTGCAGCCGCTGTGGGATCTGTTCACCGAATTCGGCGGAAGCCTGCGCGTGAGTGCCGCCGTCGCCGAACACCTCGGGCTCGTCGGTGCCGGCAGCCTTCCCCTGCCGGTCCGCGATCTCGACGCCGCAGCGAAGCGGAAAGTCGCCGAGGTGGCCGAGCGCCTCGACCTCGCCTGACCCCGAACCTCGGCTGACCCCGAACCTCGCCGAGCGCTGACGTCTCCGCCGACCGCGCACCGCACACCCTGGTACAGCGACGGCAACGTGAGCGGTCGGCGCGTCGTCGCCGGGCAGACGAGTTCACCATCAGTCCACCTGCGGTTCGGAACCGGTCCATTCCGGGTGCCTATGAATAGGTGTTTGCGGGTTCAATCGGCCCGCGACACCCAATCGAACCCGGAGAACCGATGACGATCCCACTGTCCGCGAAGTCGCTGACGGCTTCGACCGCCGCACTCCTGCTGGCCACCGGCTTCACCGTCGGCGGCACGGCGACCGGTGTGAGCACCGCCCATGCCGCAGAAGTGGACTCCCCGATCAGCTCCTCGGCCTCGGACGCGCAGATCGACATGGGTTTCCTCGGCTCCCATGAGACCGGACAGGTCGACGAATCCGCCGCTGAGATCACCGCCGTCCACGGTGACACGGTCTTCACCGTCAACGCCCAGGCCGCCACCGTCGACGTCATCGACGCCTCCGACCCGACAAACCCGACGAAGATCTCCGAGATCACCGGCACGGGAGTCGCGAACTCGATCTCCGTTCGCGAGGACGGCCTCGGCGTCATCGCCCTCGAGAACCAGGACAAGACGCAGCCGGGAACCGTGATGTTCTTCGACGCGAACGACCCCGGAGCGGACATCCTCGGCGAGGTTCCCGTCGGCTCCCTGCCCGATATGGTCACCGTCACCCCGGACGGCACTCACGCCCTGGTCGCGAACGAGGGCGAACCGGCCGATGATTTCTCGACCGACCCGGAAGGCTCGGTGTCCGTCATCGATCTCCCCGCCGAGGTGGCCGCTCCGTCGGAGACGGATGTGCACACCGCGGACTTCCACGAGTTCGAGGACGGCGGTGCGAAGACGCTGCCCGAGGATGTGCGGATCGTCGGACCCACACCCGAAGACGATCTGCCGATCTCGCGCAACCTCGAACCCGAGTACATCACGGTCGCAGGGGACAAGGCCTACGCCACCCTGCAGGAGGCGAACGCGATCGCGGTCGTCGACATCGCTGCGGCCGAGGTGGACGAGATCCTCCCACTGGGGTTGAAGGACCACGGTCAGGCCGGCAGCGGTCTCGACGCCTCCGACCGGGATCCCGAGGATGCCCCGACCGTGAACATCACCGAATACGAGGGGCTCAAGGGCGCGTACATGCCCGACACGATCTCGACGTTCACCTCCGGCGGCACCGACTACCTCGTGACCGCGAACGAGGGCGATTCGCGGGAGTGGGGTGACTTCGTCGACGCGGCCAGGGTCAAGGACCTCGGCGAAGACGGCCTCGCGCCGGTGTGCGAGACCTCGCCGCTGGCCGACAAGCTCGGCGATGAGGATCTCGGGCGACTGAAGATCGTCACCGATCTGGGCCTCAACGACGCCGGCGACTGCTACGAGGAGCTGGTGACCTTCGGTGCCCGCTCGTTCTCCGTGTGGACGACCGATGGGAAGCTCGTCGCCGATTCCGGGGACGAGTTCGAGAAGCTGACCGCCGAGGCGGTGCCCGAGTTCTTCAACTCCAACCATTCCGAGTCGAACCTCGAGGGACGCAGCGACGACAAAGGCCCCGAGCCCGAAGCGCTGACCATCGGTGAAGTGGGAGAGAGGACCTACGCGTTCGTCGGCTTCGAACGCATCGGCGGAATCGCCGCCTTCGATCTCAGCGAGCCGAGCGCACCGAAGTTCGCGACCTACTTCAACAACCGGGACTTCTCGGTCTCCGTCGAGGACGAGATCGAGGACGCCTCGGATCCGGCTGAGCTGCTCTCGAGCGCCGGAGACCTCGGGCCGGAGGGCCTCACGTTCCTCAACGCGGACGAGTCGCCGACGGGAGAGGCCGCGCTCGTCGTCGGCAACGAGGTCTCGGGCACGACGAGCCTCTCCTCGGTCGCCGATCTCGCGAACGGTGGCGACGACGGCGACGATGAGAACGCCGGCGCTGATGCTGCGGGTGCCGATGACGATGCCGGCGCTGATGCTGCGGGTGCCGATGACGATGCCGGCGCTGACCAAAACGCGGGTGCGAACGAGGATGCGGGTACCGACGACGATGCTCAGGCCGATGCCGGCAGCGAATCGGACTCCGGCCGCGAATCGGACTCGGGCAGCGAATCGGACTCGGCCGCCAACGGTACGGGCGCTGACGGGGCGGAGTCGGACAGCGACTCGAACACCGGCGCTGGCAGCGACTCAGCAGCCGGCTCGAACGCAGACGACTCCGAAGCTTCCAGCGACGCCGACGGAGATCCGCTGCCGCGTACCGGCGCCGATCTCGGTCAGTACCTCATCCTCGGCGGCATCGCCGTCGGCCTCATCGCGATCGGCACAGCGGCCTTCTTCCTCACCCGCCGCCGCAGCTGAACCCACGCCGACCGCTCACCTCAGCGTCGACCGCTCACCACAGCGCCGACCGCTCACCACAGCGTCGACCGCTCGCAGTATGCCGTGAGCGGTCGACGGCAACTCGAGCGGTCGGCGTGACCGGGCAGGCACATCAGTCGATCTGGCCGATGGGTTCGCGCTTCTCGGCCTGGAACTGGTCCTCGGCGCGTCCGCGGGCCCAGTAGGCGGAGATCGACAGCGACTCCCGCGGGACTTCGCGGTCCTTGAGGATCGTGCGGATGATCTTGATCGTCTCGCGCTCGCCGTGGGCGAAGACCTGCGGGGTGCCCGAACGCCATTCGAGCTCCTCGACCGCGGCAATGAGCTCTGCGTCCGAGTCCACCCATCTCACTTCGATGCCGGCAGGCGCTGCAGGCAGAACGCGATCGGCTTCGTCGGTGACGCACGCCAGGACGACCCCGGCGGCTCCGGCGGGCATCGCCTCGAGGGCAGAGCTCACGGCGGGGATCGCGGAATGGTCGGCGATGAGCAGGTGCCAGGCGGACTCGGCAACGGGGGCGTACTTTCCGCCTGCTCCGGAGAGGACGAGTGTGTCTCCGGGCTGCGCGTTCTTCGCCCAGGGCCCGGCGATTCCGTCATCGTCGTGGATGACGAAGTCGATGCTCAGCCACTTCTCCTCCAGGTCGATCTCCCTCACCGTGTAGGTGCGCCGGCTCGGCAGCTTCTCGGGAGACTCCTCGCGCAGCTGCGCCAGATCATAGGGTGGGACGAGCTCATGCGCCGGATCGGAGAAGAGGAGTTTGACGTACTTGTCGGTCGCATCGTTCGAGCTGATGTTGTCGAAGGTATCGCCGCCGAGGCGGAGCCGCACCAGATGCGGGCTGACCTCGGTCCTCTCGAGGACGGTGAGCACCGCCTGCCGGCGGGCAGGTCGTGCGGTGCGTTCGGGGGTGTCGGGTGCGGTCGTCACGGGCGGCCTTTCTCAAACGGGGTGCCCCTGGAAGCTCACGGTCGGGCTCTGAGTGAGGAGCCGCCTCGGCGCAGGGGTTCGGTAAGGCTCACCTTATCAAATCCTTGTCGACCGCCCGCCGTCGCGGTCAGGCGGCACTCGTCGACCGTCGGGACCCGCGGTCGGTGGGACCGGTCGACCGCCCACCGTCGCTGTCAGGTGGGCCAACCGGTCACCCGCCATCGCGGTCAGTTGGACCGGTCGGCCTTCTCCCGGCGACGATCGTCGCGGATGCGTTTGAGTCCTTTGACTGATTTGAGCGAATCGAGGATCTGCACGCCCTGAAGAGCGGAGTTCGGTCCCTTGCACTGCATCATGTCGTCGGGGTCGAGCAGGACCACACGGATCCCATCGTCCTTCATTCGTGACAGCGCCTCGGTGAGCATGCTCCGGGCGACGGAGTTGATCTCGTTGACGCGGCGCAGGTCGAGGACGAAGGTGTTCGTGGTGGAACCGGGTTCGTCCATCGCGCGCAGGACGTTCTCCGAACCGCTCCACTGGATGAGTCCCTGCAGGCTGCAGATGCGGACCATCTTGCCCTGTGCGTCGACGAAGCGGCGGTCACGGCGGATGATCGACCGTGCCGGTTCCGGCGCATCCATGATGTGCAGGCTCAGGCGGTCGGAGAGGTCCTGGAAGATCTTCGCTCCGCGGACGCTCGTGCCGTGCCTGTCCAGGCGCGGGGAGAACGTGGCGATGCCGACCTGACCGGGCATGACACCGAAGACTCCGCCGGAGACACCGCTCTTGGCGGGAATCCCGATCTCCGTCATCCAGTCGCCGGCTGCGTCGTACATGCCGCACGTCATCATGACTGCGAGCACCTGCCGGTTGACCCTGGGGGAGAGCACCCGTTCCCCGGTCAGCGGGTTGATGCCGCCGCCGGCCAGCGTCGAGGCCATGATTGCGAGGTCTTTGACGGTGACGGTGATCGCGCACTGTTCGATATAGCCGCGGACCACCTCGTCGGGGTCGTCATAGAAGATGTCGTAGGAGCGGAGCATGTTCGCAATGGCGACGTTGCGGTAGGCTTCGCGCCACTCCCCGTCGGCCACCGATTCGTCGATCGACAGCTCCCGGCCGGCGAAGCGGGAGAGGCCCGCGCGCACGATCTCGGTGCGTTCGGCCAGTCCTGCACCGGGATCGCCGAGGACGGAGTGGATTGTCATCGCCCCGGCGTTGATCATCGGGTTGAGCGGTCGGCCCGACTTCTTGTCCAGCGAGAGCTCATTGAACTTCTCACCGCTGGGTTCGACGCCGACGTGCTCGAGCACTCCGGCCAGGCCCTCCTGCTCGAGGGCGAGACCGTAGATGAAGGGCTTCGACATCGACTGGATCGAGAACTCGAAGTCGGCATCACCGGAAGTGTACTCGACGCCGTCGAGGGTGGAGATGCAGATCGCGAGCTTCTCCGGATCCGCTGAGGCAAGGTCCGGGATGTAGTCCGCATTCTCCCCGGACCGGTCCGGTCGGAATCGTTCGAGCGTCTCATCGAGGAAATCCGGGATGGGCGATCGCATGGCACCTCCTGCTGCAGTTGTAGTCGGTTGTTCCAGGACTGGCATCGCTCGTGCCTGCGCTGACACCGGCCCGATACTACGTTGGAACCATGACACGGACCAAGTTGCCCCTCCTCGTCGGCCTCGCGTTCACCGCGGTCACCGTCGTTGTCATCGGCGTGATCGTGACCGCGTTGGTGCTGCGGTCCACACCGCCCCACCACGAGACCACGAGGCTGTCCGAACATGCGCTGACCCCGCAGGAGACCATCACCGAGGTGGCCCCGCGCAGAGACGGGACCGTGCAGATTCGCCAAAGGCTGATCTTCGAAACCCCACCCGAGAACGGACAACCTGTCGGTCTGTGGATCAGTGACGCAGGGGTGGGTCAAGATCCGCAGACCGACCGCCGACTGGCGATGATGCCGACACTGTCGTCGCTGAGCGCAGTCGAGCTGAGCACAGCCGATGATTCGACTCAGGACTCACCGAAGACTCTCGGAGAGCTGAACATCGACGTCGACGAGTCGGAGCAGAAGGGCTTCGACCATCCGGCGGTGCACGTCGAAATCACCCCGCAGGATTCCGACGGACGGTCCGTGCAGTGGAGCGAAGGTCGTCATGTCATCGAGCTCGAGTATGCCCTCGATGACGTGTTCATCTCCGTGGACGGCGAGGAATTCTTCGCCGTGCCCGTCCCCGCCCTCGGCAATGGTCAGCTCGCTCAGAAGACACATACGCTCGACATCGACACCGACGGGCCCGTCTACTGTCCTGCCGACAACGTCGACTTCGACCTCGGCGACGGCTGTGACGCTGAATCATTCGCTCGGGTCGATGATGCTGATGACTCTGATACCGGCGCGCACGTGGTGTGGCGGGAGTCCGTAGCCGACAGCCGTGAAATCATCGCCTTCGCTCCTCCTGCAGGAATGACGGCGTCCCCGATCCCCGCGTCTGAAAGGTAGGGATGAGCGAGATGAAGCACAGATTCGCACGCAGTCGCGCGTTTTCCGTCACGGCGGCGCTCGCAGCGGCTGTGACGATCACGACTGTGATCGCAGCGCCCGGCGGAGTGGATGCCGCACCGAACCCGCTGCGCAGCAAGTATGTCGAGCACACGGTCAGCATCGCCGCCGACGGCAGCTACTCGGTGCGGATGGACACGAAACTCGAGCTCGTGCTCGATACGGCATGGGGGTTCGGCGGGGAAGTCCACGACGGATTCCGCCTGCCCGACACCGAGTCTCTGCTGCCTCCGTACCTGCGGGCTCAGTATTCGAATCCGCGGGGAACCATCGATTCGACCGCTGGCGAGGCGCACATCGACACAGAGCTGCATTCGGTCGATATCGACTTCTCCACGGACCGGCTCGCCGCAGGATCTCACCGAGGAATCCTCGACTACGAGGTTGCCGGAGCAGCGGTGCCGGCCGCGGACCTGAACGGAGAACAGGGCAGCGGCGTCGTCGTGTACGTTCGACCCCTGGACCGCGGAGATCTCGTCATCGAGTCAGCAGCACCGATCACCGCTGTCGACTGTGAGGTCTTCGCTCCGCGCGGCCAGTCATGCGGAGAGAAGAAGGGAGAATCCTGGACCGTGTCGGGAGAGGAGCTGCTGCGCGATCACACTGTCATCGACGCAGTCCGGATCACGATCGACGCCGACCCGACAGCAGTGCCGACGCCGGACATCGATTCCTGAGTCGGCCTCACTCACGCCTGAGTCCGGCAAGGAGTGCCTGAGAGCGGCGACGGTGGTGGGCGTTCCGGACCGTGAGGATGAGCGCGGCGAGCACGGCCGAGAGCAGTGAGGCGCTGAGAACGGCAACCTTCGCAACATCGTGTTCGACCGAACCGGCGGTGAAGCTGAGGTCGGCGACGAGGAGGGAGACGGTGAAGCCGATGCCGGCAAGCAGACCGATGCCGGTGAGGTCGGCCCAGCGCAGGCTGGGGTCCACACTTGCGGTGAACCGGGTGACCAGCCACGTGGAGGCGAGGATGCCGACCGGCTTGCCGACGATCAGTGCCGTCATGATCCCGTAGGTCAGGGGATGGGAGAACGCGGAGGCCAGACCGTGGAGTCCTCCGATATCGACACCGGCGGCGAAGAAGGCGAAGACCGGAACGGCGAATCCGGCAGACAGCGGTCGGATACGGTGCTCGAGCGCCTCGGCGAGGTCGATGGAGCGATCGTGTTCGTCACCGGTCGTGCGGGTCGAACCACGACCGACGACGGCGGGGATCATGAAGCCCAGCAGCACTCCGGCGATGGTCGCGTGGACACCGGAGGCGTGCATGAGTGCCCAGGCGACGAGGCCGAGCGGGAGGAGGACGACCCACGCGGCCCAGGCACGGTCGACGAAGACGCGACGGAACCGGTGTGCGACGAGTCCGAAGACGAGGACGACTCCGAGCGCCGTGGCAAGGGGGAGAGCCGCGATGGTCTCGGTGTAGAAGAGCGCAATGATGGTGATCGCCAGCAGGTCGTCGACCGCGGCCAGGGTGAGCAGGAAGATGCGCAGCGCCTTGGGCAGGTGGGAGCCGACGATCGCGAGGACGGCAACGGCGAAGGCGATGTCGGTCGCGGTGGGGATGGCCCAACCGCGCAGCAGCTCCGGACGGGTGAGCAGAAGGGCCGCACAGATGAGGGCGGGGACGAGGACTCCGCCGGCCGCCGCGGCGATCGGGACGACGGCGGTGCGGAGACGCCGCAGGTCACCGCGGGTGAATTCCGCTTTGAGTTCGATGCCGACGAGGAAGAAGAAGACTGCGAGCAGTCCGTCGGCGGCCCATTGTCCGATGCTCAGCCGCAGGTGCCAGGGTTCATAGCCGAATTCCCAGTCGCGGATTGCGAAGTATCCAGCCGATGCGGGGGAGTTCGCCCAGATCAGAGCGGCGGCAGCGGCGATGAGGAGCAGCGCGCCACCGACGGTGTCGCGGCGGAGTGCCCGGAACAGCTGCTGTCCCGGAATGGTCGGTGAGGCGGATCGTGAGGTGGGTGCAGAGGTAGTGGTCACAGGGATCCCGTTCGTGGTCGGCAGACAAGAGAGATCGACCCGAAGAGTGGATGTGCAGACAGCGCTCAGTTCGGCGACGCTGAGCGTCCGTGCGTGATTCGAGCGGACGTCGTCGGCTCGGCAGATGAGAACTGTCGGAGAGTCACACCAGGGGTCGGAGCGGAAGATCTCCGTGTGAGAACGGCTGTGTGCCCGACTGCATCTCGCCCCACGCGGTGATGTAGCCGTTGGTGCCCGAGTGCGGCAGAACCCACACTTTCGGGCGGAAAGCGGCGTTGCGCATGGCGGGAGTCATCCCCGACAGTGTAGCCGACCGGCAGCGCGCCGTGCCACCGAGACATAAGGCCGAGCCACCGGCCGAAGTCCTAACTGATCTGCTGCATGAGCAGGTAGCCTGAGACCAGTCCACTGCTGCACTCGAACCCTGAGCCCACCGGGCGAAAATGACACTTTGGCCCACTTATCTTCGAGAATCGGGTTCGGTTCCCCCAGGAACCCGACCGCCCAGGAACCCGACCGCCGAGGCGGCCCGCCCCGACCGTGATCGCCCGGGTTCCCCGCCGGTCACGGCAGACTGACGCCGGATCCGTGGAGGCGGACCTGCAGTCCCGCCTCGGTGGCGGTGATGTCGGTGAGTTCGAGACCGGCGGGCAGGAAGTCGAGATCGATGACGATATCGGTGATCTCCGAGGTGAGGAACCCGGGCAGGCGGTCGAGGGAGAACTCCGCCGAACCCAGCTTGATCGTCGTCGCATCGACGACGGCCCGTCTGCCGTCGGCCTTCGGGTCGATGCCCACGAGCAGATCCTGACCGAGCATCGACCCCTTGAGGTAGAGCTCACCGTCGACGGTGGTGAATGTCATGCCCTCGGGCAGGTTCGCATGCTCGGCGGCGAGTTCGTCGAGGGTCGAGTGGGGGAGCACCGCAGTGCCCTCGACGGTGCCGATCGGCTTCGACCCGCTGGTCGGAACGTCAAAGAGCTTCGCGTCGACGTCGGTGAAGTCGACGCCCTCATAGGTCGCCTCGGCGGCGGTGACATGCACCGAGTTCAGCTCTCCGGAGGCCAGCTGCGTGAGGATGGGGAAGCCTTCGACAGAGACCTCGGCGTCTCCGTAGTCAGCAAGCCCGTCGGCGATGCGCTGCTCCGTGGTGTAGTCGACGATGCGGTCGGCAGCGATGATGCCGATGATGAGGGTGAGGACGATGACGACCGCGGAGACGATGAACATCGTCCGCCGGCTGCGACGTCGAGGCTGGTCATCCGGCCGCGGGTACTGAAGGGTCTGCGCCGTGGTCATGAGCTCCATTGTTCCGCACTCGCCGGTCCATTCGCATTCGCTGGTCCGAGTGCGCTCGCCGGCTCGGCAGAGTCGAACGTCCCCGCTGCGCTCACTCGTTGAGGATGATGACGTCGAGGGTGCGCGGTCCGTGCACTCCTTCGACCCGGCTGAGCTCGATGTCGCTCGTGGCCGAGGGCCCGGAGATGAACGTCAGCGGTGCGTGCGCGTCGAGCCGAGCGATTCCCTCAGGGACGATGTCGACGATGTCGTCCGTCCGGACGATGCACACATGATGGTCGGGCACGAGCGTGATCGCCCTCCGGCCGCACTCGCCCGATCCGTCGAGGACGATGGTGCCGGTCTGCGCGATCGCCACCGCCGACGCGGTCACCACCGCCCCCTGAGCGTCGAGGTCGTCGACGCTGAGCTCCTCACCGGGAGCATCGACCCGCACATCACCGGAGTACCCCTCCAGCCAGGACGAGTCGAGACCGCGGGGGACGACGACCGAGGAGTGGTCGCCGATGAGTTCGGCGATCGTTGCGCTCGGGTCGCCGTCGGCGCGGTGGACGTTGGCTTTGTAGTCGACGAGGCGGTCGATGAGCAGCTCGACGAGGTTCTCACCAGTGTGCGTGCCCTCATGGTGGTATCCGGCATCGGCGGCCGTGGCGGCAGGCTTCGCCGAGGCGACCCCCCCGGATAGGGCATCTGCCGTGCCGCCGGTGCCCGGTACCGCTGTGCGCGGAGACGACGACACGTATTCCCCGCCGCCGCGGCGACCGAGGGCCTCACTGATGCGGGCGAGGATCTCCTCGCGGGCGGTATCGCTCATCGCTGTCCCTCCTCGTCGCGGTCGTTCGCTTCCTCTTCGGCCCACAGCTGTCGGAAGCTCTTCTCGGGCAGGGCCGGGATGTCGCGGCTCGAGGTCCAGGCGCCGGCGATTCCGGGCAGAGCGTTGATCTGCTCACCGCCGGTGACCTTGTGCGCGAGAGGCAGTCCCTTCTCCGCCGCTGCCATCCGCTTCCCGTCGCCCATCATCCACGACGCGCCGGTGAGGGCGGCGTCGAGCTGGGAGGACACAGGGGAGTGGTTGGCTTTGACATCTTCGCCCCGCAGATGGACGAGGATGTCCGGGATATTGATCTTCACAGGGCACACGTCGTAGCAGGCGCCGCACAGGCTCGACGCGTACGGCAGCGAACCGTTGCCCTGCTCTTCGACTCCCGTGAGCAGCGGGGACAGGATCGCTCCGATCGGTCCCGGATAGGTCGAGCCGTAGGCGTGGCCGCCGGTGCGTTCGTAGACGGGGCAGACGTTCATGCATGCCGAGCAGCGGATGCAGTTGAGCGCCGTACGTCCGTGCTCATCGGCCAGGGCCCGGGTGCGTCCGTTGTCGAGGAGAACGAGATGGACGTTCTGCGGACCGTCTCCCTCAGACTTCCCCGTCCAGAACGAGGTGTACGGGTTCATCCGCTCACCCGTCGACGAGCGTGGCAGCAGCTGCAGGAACACTTCGAGGTCGGCGAACCTCGGCAGCAGCTTCTCGATGCCCATGACGGTGATGAGCGTCTCCGGCAAGGTCAGGCACATGCGCCCGTTGCCCTCGGACTCGACCACTCCGAGGGTGCCGGTCTCCGCGATACCGAAGTTCGCTCCGGAGATCGCGACCTTGGTGGTGAGGAATTTGTGGCGCAGATGTCGGCGGGCCGCCTCGGCGAGGACGGCAGGTTCGTTCGTCAGTTCCCCGGCGTCGGGCATCTTGTCCATGAAGATCTCACGGATCTCATCCCGGTTGCGGTGGATGGCGGGAACGAGGATGTGGCTGGGTTTGTCCTCGCCGAGCTGGACGATGAGTTCGGCCAGATCCGTCTCGAACGCATCGATGCCCTCGGCCTCGAGGTGCTCGTTGAGACCGATCTCCTGGGTGGCCATCGACTTGACCTTGATGACCTCGCGGCGGCCGGTCTCGAGCACCGGCGCATTGTCCTCGACGAGTTCGGTGACGATGGCATTGGCCTCATCGGCGTCACGGGCCCAGTGGATGATGCCGCCGGCGGCGGTGAATGCCTCTTCGAACTGCGCGAGGTACTCGGGCAGGTTCTCCATCACTTCGTTCTTCGTGGCCTCACCGGCGTCGCGCAGGTTCTCCCAGTCGTCGAGCTCGGAGACGACCTCGGCGCGCTTCGACCGGATCGTCGAGGTGGCGTGGCCGATGTTGTTGCGCAGCTGCTGGTTGCTCAGATGCTGGTGTGAGACCTCGGGAAAGGCCTCGGCTTCGATGATGTTGCCCTGCCCGCCGGGCAGATCGCTGCGTCGCTTCGACGGCAGCAGCGGCATTCCCAGAAAGGTCATCGCAGGCTCCCTCCGCTCACTTCTGCTCCTTCGCTCGGCACCCGCAGCGGGTCCTCCCTCGTCGACGCGAGGATCCGGGCCAGATGGACCGCGGCTTGACCGACGCGGAACCCGGACTGGGTGCGGCTCGGCTCGGACGGAGAGGTGCCCCGATGACCTGGGGTGAGGTGGTCATCATCGTCGGCCCCGACGACCGTCGTCAGCGTCTCGGTCGTGTGCCCATGCTCATCGGTCGAGCTCGTCTCCTTCACATGCACGGCGGTGACGTCCGGGGCGCCGTCGAAGCTGCCGGTGCGTTCGAACCGCGACATTCCGCCGCCGATGTGCAGCAGACAGGAGACATCGCCGCCGGTGCAGACATCGGCGTCGGTCGCCTGGATCGTGCGCACCTTGTCGGCGAGCATCGCAGAGGACACCTCCGGGTTCTTCACGGAGAAGGTGCCGCCGAACCCGCAGCAGGAATCGGCCAGAGGCAGTTCGACGAAGTCGATGGCCTCGACGGACCGGACGAGGGAGGACTGCCGATCGCCGAGGCGCAGCAGCCGCATTCCGTGGCACGACGGGTGATACGTCACCCGGTGCGGGAAATAGGAACCGAGATCGGTAGCGGCATCCGTGACGCCTTGGACGTCGGTGAGGAACTGGGTGAGCTCGTAGGTGCGGCCGGCCACCTCGGCGGCCTCGGATGCCAGGGCATCATTGCCCACCCGGGTGGCGACCATCGGCTGCTGGTGGCCGAGCGAGGCCACGCAGGAGGCGGACGGGGCGACGGCGGCATCCCATTCGGTGCTCGTGAAGGCGCGGACGTGATTGGCGATGACCGGTTCGGCCTGCGCGAACTTACCGGAGTTGATGTGCATCTGCCCGCAGCACGACTGGCCTTCGGGGAAGATCACCTCATGGCCGAGTCGCCGCAGAATACTCACGGTTGCCTGCGCAACCTCGGGATACATTGCATCGACGATGCAGGTGGCGAACAGTGCGATCCTCATCTG
This sequence comes from Brevibacterium sp. VCM10, assembly GCF_000583215.1. Classification (NCBI taxonomy): domain Bacteria; kingdom Bacillati; phylum Actinomycetota; class Actinomycetes; order Micrococcales; family Brevibacteriaceae; genus Brevibacterium; species Brevibacterium sp. VCM10. Next base: position 15,903 of record NZ_JAJB01000033.1, on the reverse strand, counting down.
ACCTCCAAGCCGGACGCTGTGCTGATGCGGTTGGCGGGATCGACTTCCGACCGAGACGATGCCGTGGTCGCAAACGGTCCGTGTCACTCCATGCTCAGACCGTAGCACCGGGTCCTGACGCGGCAAATGTGCGCGACCGGACGGGCGCGCCGGTGCGAGGATCGACGCGGGAGTCCGGCCGCCTCGGGGGAGGGGCAAACGATTTAGGTCCTATAAGACTGTGCTAATCTCCTGCGCCGGTCGGTGCGGGCAGCGACGCACGCGCAGACCTTACGTGGGAGGGGGACCGCCCTTAGGATGACGATATGGACTCCCAGCGTACACAGAACATCAGAACGGTCTCGGCCCGCATCAACTCCTTCCACTCGTCGATCTACTTCTCACAGGCGGTCGGCGCCGAGTACGCCAAGTACGGACTCGAACCCGGTGTCGAAGGCAATATGGCTGCCCGTTCGGCGCCGCTGGGACGGGTGAATCCCGGAGTCGTGTCCGCCGCGTACTACAACTACTCCCCGAATTTCGTCGCCGGAATGCTGCCGCGCCTGTGGGAGACGGTGAGCCCGGAGCAGATGATCCAGGCCCGCTTCGACGCCGTGAGCGCGTACATGGCCGAGCTCTTCGACGATCGTGACGACATCGCCTTGCTCACCGAGGCGGCCGACCAGATGACCCAGACTCTGGCCCCCGTGCTCGCCGCCATGGACTTCTCCGGTCGCACCCTGGCCGGCGCCACCGCCGATGTCATCGGCAGCCACCAAGGGCACACCGCGTTCGAGAAGTTGTGGGACGTGGCGACCGTGGCCCGCGAATTCCGCGGGGACGGCCATGTCGCCTCCCTCGTCACCGCCGGTGTGCCCGGAATCGACGCCCTCATGCTCGACGTCGCCACCGGCGCCGGATTCCGCCCGCGGGCGGCGCAGAAGACCCGCGGCTACACGGATGAGGAATGGCAGACCGCGCAGACGAGGCTCGCCGAGGCGGGGCTGATCACCGTGGACAAGGACGACCGCGGGCATGACCTGCCCACCATCACCGAGGCGGGCCGTGACCTGAAGGAACAGGTCGAAGCCCTGACCGACGGCACTGTTGCAGCCGCGTGGTCGGTCCTCGACGATCGGACGATCGAATCGCTGCTCTCGCCGAGCCGCACCCTGATCAAGGTCATCGCCCAGTCCGGTGCCTTCCCGTCGAACATCTTCGCCCGCCCCGAGAAGAAGGCCGGCTGAGGCACGATCAGCCCTCGTCCGACCCGTTCGCCTCGGCCGGCTGAGGCGCTCAGCCCTCGTCGGACGCGTTCGCCTCGGTGAGGGTCGAAAAGCTCTCGGCCACCTCGGCGGCGATCGATTTCGCCTCATCCGAGCTCGGCCCCTCGGCGGAGAACACGGCCCTCCGGTAGTACTGGAGCTCGATGATCGAGTCGATGATGTCCCCGAGTGCGCGGTGATTGCCGTGCTTGGCCGGCGCCTGGAAGTAGACGCGCGGGAACCACTGCTTGGACAGTTCCTTGATCGAGGAGACGTCGATGATCCGGTAGTGCAGGTGCTCGACGAGTTCGGGCATCTGCTTGGTCAGGAAGACCTTGTCGGTGCCCACCGAATTCCCGCCCAGCGGAGCCTTGCCCGCCTCGGGGACATGCTTCTTCACGTATTCGAGGACCTTCGTCTGCGCCTCGGCGACGGTGGTGCCGGAGTCGAGTTCGGTGATCAGGCCCGAGGAGGTGTGCATATTCGTGACGAACTCATTCATGTTCGCCCGGGCATCCGCCGAAGGCCTGATGACGATGTCGATTCCCTCGTCGAGGGGGTTGAGCTCGAAGTCGGTGACGATCGCGGCCACCTCGATGAGTTCGTCCCGCACCTCGTCGAGGCCGGTCATTTCGCAGTCGATCCACACAATTCTGTCGTTGCTCACCCGCCCAGCTTAGGCCAGGGGCCGGTGATCGGGACATTCCGGGGCGGGCGTGTGAACGTCGACACACACTGAGCGTGCGCACAAAGGCGATGTCCGGCATGTGACTTAAACTTGGAGAGTCCCCGAACTGGGGTGCCATTTTTGCTCGGCTGAGGGAAGGTACGCACGTGCGCTACACATTCGCTGTGATCCTCATGGTGGTGGGTGTCGTCGTCGGTGGCCTCGGCATCCTGCAGAAGACCCTGTGGGCGCCGGAGGATACGATCACTGCCACCGCACAGATCGACGCCGACAAACCGGCGGTCATCGTCGACCCCGGAATGCTCAACCTCTACGAAACCCCGACCACCCTCACGGTCAAGGGCAGCGGCGACCTCACGATCGCCCAGGCGCCGATCGAGAACGTCGAAGCCTGGGCAGGACAGTCCGCCTACGACCGCATCACCGGTCTCGCCGAAGGCGGAAAGCTCACGACCAAGGCGACCGACGGTGAAGGCAAGGTGCCCAACCCGGCCGGTGCCGATCTGTGGCAGTCGGAAGTCACCGGCACCGATTCGGTGGAACTGGAGTGGAACGACGATGCCAACCGAACCGGCTTCCTCATCGCCGGTGACGGTGAAGCCGGAGCGGTCAAATCCGTGACGCTGACCTGGCCCAACCACGCAGACACCCCCTGGGCGCTGCCGCTGATGATCATCGGAGGTGTCGTCTTCATCAGCGGCGTCGTCCTCCTCGTCCTCGGCGCGAACAATTCGAAGAAGGAAGCGAACCGACGCAAGGCCCGCCAGGAACGTCGCCGCAAGCTCGCCGAATACGGCACCGCATTCGCCGTCGTCCCCGTGCTCGCACTCAGCGCCTGCGGGCCCGAAGAGCTGCCGAAGCCCGAACCGTCCGAGGCACCGAGCTCAGCGGCCGCGGGAGTCACCGACGACCAGGCCAAGCGGATCCTCGACTCTGTCGCCACCGACATCAAGGCCGCAGACAAGAAGACCGACAAGAAGGCGCTGGCCGAACGTGCCGCCGGCCCTGCTCTCAAACAGCGCGAAGACCTGTACACGATCAAGGAAGACGTCGACGACCAGAAGATGGCACCGGCCGTGGCCAGCGACGAGATCGTCGCCAACTACACCTCGGCCACCGATGCTTGGCCGCGCGTGACCAGCCTGATCACCTCTGCCGGAGGGAGCTCGCAGCTGCTCGTGCTGACTCAGGAGGATCCGCGCAGCGACTACAAGCTGTGGTCGCAGACCCAGCTGACGGCCGGCACGAAGCTGCCCGAGCTGCCCGACTCGCGTCAGGGCGCGACGATGCTCGAGCCCGGATCCAAGGACTTCGTCACGACTCCGGAGAAGGCCGTCGCCGACTACGCGAAGGCCCTCGGCAGCGGAGCGGACTCGAAGGAGGCGAAGAAGTTCGACTCCGATGACTTCTCGAAGTCCATCTGGAAGAACCAGAAGGAGCAGAAGGCCAGCGCCGAAGAAGGCAATGCCGAGGTGAAGTACAAGTACACCCCGGGCAAGGAGCTCGTCGCCCAGGGCACCGCCGGCGACGCCGCCATCGTCACCGGAGTCATCGACGCCGAATCGACGATCAGCCCCGAATCGAAAGAGGGACGCACCGGCACCCTGACCCTGTCATCGCCGCAGAAGGAGCTCGTCGGCTCCGCGTCGACCAAGCAGCCCGTGACGACGAAGACCACCCAGGTGCTCACTTTCCTCGTGCCCAAGGACGGCAAGGTCAGACTCATCGGCGGACTCGAGACTCTCGCCGGAGCCGAAGCAGGCTGAAACGGAAGGGCCGGCGCCGTGGCGTCCCTTCCCTGACGGCTGAGGAAATAGCCGTAGGCGCACCGGTGTTGATACGTTCTGTTGGAAAAGCATCGACCAAGGTGCGTCACGGCTGTCGCCGAACCCACCGACCGCGTCACAAAGGAGACCACGTGTCAATGGATCCCTCGCAGGAGAACGCACAGCCCGATCAGGGACTCGACCTGTCGGCGGTGCGCAGCAAGAATATGCCGGCCGAACAGGGCGGACAGGCCGGTGCGGGTGCCGGTGCCGCCGGCGGCCAGGCCGGAGGGGACCCGAATGCGGTCGCCGTTCCCGGACTGGTCTTCGATGTCGATGAGTCGACCTTCACCAGCCTGGTGGCGATGTCCGACCGCGTGCCCGTCGTCATCGACCTGTGGGCCGAATGGTGCGAACCCTGCAAACAGCTCTCGCCCATCCTCGAACGCGTCGTCACCTCCTATGGGGGACGCCTCGTGCTGGCGAAGGTCGACGTCGATGCGAACCCGCGTCTGCAGCAGGCTTTCGGCGTCCAGTCGATCCCCACGGTCGTCGCCCTCATCAAGGGCCAGCCCGTGCCGCTGTTCCAGAGTGCTCTGCCCGAACCGCAGGTCCAGGCATACTTCGACGAACTGCTCAAGCTCGCCGGTGAGAACGGCGTGACCGGGCACGCCGTCACCGGGGAAGGCGAACCCGAACCGGCCGGCCCCGCCCATCCGGAAGCCGAAGAGGCTCTGGCCAAGGGCGACTTCGACACCGCTGAGAGCTTGTTCAAGGCTGCGCTGGCGAACTCTCCGGCCGACGAAGAGGCGAAGTTCGGTCTAGCCCGGGCCGGACTGGGTCGCCGCCTCATCGACCAGGAACCGGCTGACCTCATCGCTGCCGCCGATGCCGACCCCAAGGACGTCGAAGCCGCGAAGGCAGCCGCCGATGCCGAAGTCGTCAGCGGCAACGCCGCCGGTGCCTTCAACCGACTCATCTCTCTCATCCGCACCTCCACGGGCGATGAGAAGGAATCCCTGCGCCTGCGCGTCCTCGATCTCTTCGAGGTCCTCGGCGCCGACGATCCAGCCGTGACCAAGGCACGGACCGCACTCATGAGGGCATTGTTCTGATCCAGCGAATCCGACTCATCACCGCCGTCCTCTTCGGCGTAGCGGCACTCACGCTCGCCGGACTGGTCATCTCTGCGCTCTCGGTCGTCGGCACCGACGAGATCACCGAGACGCCGGCCTTCACAGTCAGGGACGGGGCCTACGCCGTCGTCCTCGACGAGGCGATCGTGCCCTACTCGGGTTCGAGCGTGACCGTGACGGCGAAGAACTCGACGGGCACGGAGCTGTTCGTCGGCACCGCCAGCGGCGTCGACGCCGACAGCTACCTCGACGGTGTGGCACAGGAGCAGATCAGTGATGTCTCGTTCCCGAACTCCGCCTCCCATCGGTTCACTCCCGGTGATGACAAGCCGGAGGCCGATATCGCCGACCGCGACTGGTGGATCAGCACAGATACGGGGCAGACGGTCGCGAAGACCTTCGACCTCGATGCGCAGCCACAGGTGCTCGTCATCGCGCCTGCGAACTCCGATGACAGTCTCGAGGGAACGACGGTGAGCCTCCAGATGCGCGTCAAGGGCGTGTTCGCACTCAGCCTGCTCGGCATCGCCGGCGCCATCATCCTCGCCGGATTCTCCGTGTTCTTCTTCATGCGCTGGTGGGCCTCACGCATCCGCCCGCCGAAGAAGGACACCGGCAGCTCGGACAACAGCGGACCCGAGGACGGCGGACCCGCGGGCGGCGGCAGCGGACCCCACGACGGCGGCGAAGACGGTCCCTCAGACGGCTCCGGCCGCAGCGGCCGTGACGACAGGGGACCGGCCGCTGACCGTCCGGTCAAGGGCGAGCCGGGTCCGGCGACCCAGCCGATCTCGACGGTGCAGCCGGGCACGGCCGGCCAAGCGCCGCCTCGGCGACGGGATCTGCGGAACCGGCGGTCCTTCCGCGCAGTGACGGCCTCGGTGTTGGGCACCGGACTCGTGCTCAGCGGCTGTGCGGACTTGCCGATCGCCAAACCCAGCAGCCCGGACGTCACTCCGTACGAACGCACCGCGGTCCGCCCCGGTGAGGCCGGGAAGTTCATGACGAACTACACGGAATCGCTGGACAAGACGCTCGGCGACAAGGGCACAGACCTCGACAAGATCCAGGCGGCACCGCTCATCGACCACACCCGCGCGCAGATCCAGATCGCGGACAAGGCGAAGCAGAAGCTGCGTGCGCCGAACTTCACCGAGGTCGTCGCCGGCAGCCCGAACTTCACCGAATACCCGATGTGGTTCTACGCCTTCGGCACCGCCGACAAGAGTTCCACGGACGGCGACGAGCAGCTGACCCAGGTGATGCTGGTGACGCGGGAATCGGCCTCGACCGATCCGCTCGTGCGCTCGGCATCCTATATCCCCGCCGACCAGATGCCGACGCTGATGGCCGATGACAGCGGAGCCGTCGAGGAAGGCCCCGAGGACTTCGCCGACGAGATGACGACCGCCTCCGATGACGTCTCGTCGTTCCTCGTCGACGGCAAAGCGAAGTCAGGGGGACCCGACGGACTCAAGGAGGGCGGATTCAAGGGATTCCGCGACTACGTGGGTGACCTGCGGGACAAGGACTCCGGCTTCGACAAGGTCGACATCGACTGCAAGCCCTATGAGGACCTCAAGTTCGAGGACATGAGTTTGAGCACCGAGCACGGTGCGATCGGAATGGGCGAAGTGCGCTGCACGCTGACGATCAAGGCGCCGTCGGACTACGCTCTCGACCTCGGCGACACCGTCGAAGCCGTGAAGACGAACGACAAAGAGGGCGACACCATCACGGTCGACACTGCGCACCCCTATGTGCTGATGCGAACCGGTGACGAACTCACCGCAGTCGCCACCGACTGGAACGTCCTGTCCTCCAAGGTGGAGTGACCCGGGCTCAGCCGCGGCTGGCGCGGCGGCCGACGCGCAGCAGCCACCACAGGCCGATGAGCGGCAGGAGCAGCGGAATATAGCCGTACCCGCTGCCGAAGTTCGACCACACCGACGGCTTCGCGAAGTCCTCGGGATGGGTGTGGCTGAGGATGCCGACGACGATGACGCCGACGAACTCGATCGCGCAGGCGGCGACGGCGATCCGGTGTGAGACCCGGTTGCCGATGACCAAGCAGACCGTGGCGAGGATGTAGATCACCGCAGCCATGGCGGACAGCGAATACGCGATCGGCGCAACGTCGAACTCGCGGATGAGCTGATAGCCCGCCCGGGCCGTGGCCGAGAGCGCGAAGACGCCGTACACCGCTGTCAGCGCCCGTCCCGGCCCCGTATGCATCGCCGAGTACGGCGACCGTCCCGTCTTTCCCCGCGCCGAGGCGGCCGTGGAGTCCGCGTCGCCCGCTGCTTGTGCCCGGCCTGCTGGGCTATTGCCTGCTGAGTTCGCATCGTCGGCGGAGTCCCCGCCGAACCGATTGCGCCTGGTCACTGCCAAATCTGGTCCAATCTCTCGATCATGACGATCACCGTCAGCCCTGCCGCAGCCAGCACTCCCGGCCCCCAGCGGCTCAGTTCCGCAAAAGCCCAGAAACCGGCCAGCGCCATCACCATGATCGCGGTGATGATGTAGCCGAAGTACAGCAGCGGGTCGACATCATGCGTGGAACCGAAGGTCGCGATCGAGATGATCAGCTGCACGATGAGCAGCAGCAGAAGCAGAGCGGCACCGCCGAGCAGGGCCTTGCCGGCCGGACGGTTGCGGATGGTCTCGATGATCGACCACAGGGTCAGGATACCGGTGGCGGCATAGAGGACGATGGTGAAAACGGTGAACACCCGAGTCAGTTTAGTCGGCCATGCCGGCGGGCAACTCGTCCGGAGGTGCCGCTTGGCGGGTGAGATGCCGCACGGATCCTGGCCGTAGCCCGGCTCACGGCCTAAAATTGCAGGGTGCCCATCTATCTCGATCACGCCGCCACCTCGCCGATGCCCGCCGAGGTGCTCGAGGTGTACACAAAAGAGCTGGCCCGCCGGGCCAACCCTTCGGCCCTGCACGCGGTCGGCCAAGCCGCGCGGATGCGCATCGAAGAGGCACGCGAGGTCATCGCCCGCGCGGTCGGTGCAGCCACCTCGTCGGAGGTGATCTTCACATCCGGCGGCACCGAAGCGGACAATTTCGCGCTCAAGGGCCTCTACCTCGCTCGCAACAACGACACGTTCACGGCGCCGGCGCGCCCGCGGGTGCTGACGACGGCGATCGAACATCCCGCGATCCTCGAGACCGTGGAGTGGTTGGAGAGCCTCGGCGCCGAAGCCGTCTACCTCGACGTCGATGAGACCGGACGACTCGACCTCGACGCGGCACTGACCGAACTGCGCCGCGACCCAGAACGCACCGCGCTCATCAGCGTGATGGCCGCGAACAACGAGATCGGCACTCTGCAGCCGCTCGCCGAGATCGGTGAGATCGCCGCCGAACTCGGCATTCCCTTCCACATCGACGCCGTGCAGGCGCTCGGGCAGATCCCGCTCGACTTCGCCGCACTCAAGGCAACGGCGATGACGATCACCGCGCACAAGATCGGCGGCCCCGTCGGCATCGGCGCACTCCTGCTCGACCGCGCGGCGACGCCGACGCCGATCCTCCACGGTGGGGGACAGGAGCGCAGCGTGCGCTCGGGCACCCTCGACGTCGCCGGTGCGGTGGCCTTCGCCGCCGCCGTCGATCTCGTCACGACCGACCTCGAGTCCCGGGCGGCACGCCTGTCGGGACTGCGGGACCGCCTCATCGACGGAATCGAATCGAGCATCGACGGGGTCAGGCTCTCCGGCCCGCGCGGAGCGGACCGCCTGCCGGCCAACGCCCACTTCACGTTCCCGGGGTGCGAGGGGGACTCGCTGCTGTTCGGTCTCGATGCCAGGGGATTGGCCACCTCGACGGGTTCGGCCTGTTCTGCCGGTGTCTCCCGTCCCTCCCATGTGCTCTTGGCCTGCGGTCTGGATGAGGACAGCGCCCGCACCACCCAACGCTTCACACTCGGTCACGATACGACCGAAGCCGATGTCGACGCCCTGCTCGCGGCTCTGCCCGAGGTCGTCGACCAGGCACGCCGAGCCGGGATGGTTTCGGCAACACCCCGATGGATGCAAGGAGCATCATGAGAGTACTCGTCGCCATGTCCGGCGGAGTCGATTCCTCCGTCGCAGCCGCCCGTGCCGTCGACGCCGGACACGAAGTCGTCGGCGTTCACCTCGCCCTGTCCCGGATGCCCGGGACCCTGCGCACCGGATCGCGCGGCTGCTGCACGATCGAAGACTCCCGCGACGCCCACCGCGTGGCGGGAATGCTCGACATCCCCTTCTATGTCTGGGACTTCTCCGAGCGGTTCAAGGAAGACATCGTCGATGACTTCATCGCCGAATACGCCGCCGGGCGCACCCCGAACCCGTGCATGCGCTGCAATGAGCGCATCAAGTTCGCGGCCCTCCTCGACCGCGCCCTGGCGCTCGGCTTCGACGCCATCGCCACCGGCCACTACGCCGAAGTGCTCCGCGATGACGACGGCCGGCCCGAACTCCATCGCGGTGAGGATCTGGCCAAGGACCAGTCGTACGTCCTCGGTGTGCTCACCTCCGACCAGCTCGAGCACTGCTACTTCCCGATCGGAGCGACCGCGTCGAAGGCCGAAGTGCGCGCCGAGGCGGCCGAGCGCGGTTTCTCCGTGGCGAACAAGCCCGACTCCTACGACATCTGCTTCATCCCCGACGGGGACACGAAGGCGTGGCTGGCCGACAAGATCCCGATGCGTCCGGGACTCATCAAGGACTCCGAAGGTGAGGTTCTCGGCGAGCACGACGGCGCGATGACATACACGATCGGTCAGCGCAAGGGCCTGGGCATCGAGAAGCCCGCTCGTGATGGCAAGCCGCGGTTCGTCACCGGCCTCGACCCGGCGACGAACACCGTCACCGTCGGATCGCGTGCCGACCTCGCGGTCTCGCATCTGACCGGCATCCGCACCTCCTGGGCCGGAGCCGCACCCTCGGACATGGGGGACACCCCGGAGACCGGAATCGACTGCGAAGTGCAGATCCGTGCCCACGCCGATCCGGTGCCGGCCCGGGCCTGGCTCGGCGAGTTCGTCGCCGCAGCCCCCGAGCATGAAGCCAACCCCATCGTCGACGAGGTCGAGGTGCCTGCCGCACGTCCGGCCGGGCAGCTCATGCACGTCGATGTCGATGAGGAGCTGTCCGGAGTGGCTCCGGGCCAGACCATGGTCATCTACCGCGGCACCCGTGTGCTCGGCCAGGCCACCATCGACTCCACGGCGAAGGACCGCATCACCCCGGCACCCGAGTTCGCCGGCGCCTGAGCCGCTTTCGCGAGTCGAGGCGAGGGGTTCGGGCCCGATGTCGGCCACTGGCGATACTCTGGGGGCATGAAGGAAAGTCCCCAAGATGTCGTCACGGCGCCTTATGGAACCTGGTCGTCACCTCTGGGTGCCGCCGAGGTGGCTGCCGGTGCCGCTCCGATCTTCGATGCCGCTTTCCGCGGGGACGAGATCTTCTACTCGACGAAGATTCCCGCAGAGAAGGCCCGCACCGGACTCGTCCGCACGTCGCTGTCACGTCCGGGAGAGCGCGAGCAGGTCATTCCCACCGGGTTCAACATCCGCTCCGCCGTCCACGAATACGGGGGAGCCTCGTGGGCTCTCGACCAGAGCAGCGAGGTCATCTACTTCGTCAACGCCGCTGATCAGCGCGTGTGGCAGATCATTCCCGGGCGAGCCCCGCACGCGCTGACCCCGGACACCTCGGGGCGGATCCGCTACGGGGATCTGCACATGAGTCCGTGGGGGCTGCTTTGTGTGCGCGAGGACTGTCGGTCCACCCGTCGTGAACGTGCCATCGTGCTGCTGACCAAGCACGGGACGACGAATGTGCTCTCGACCCACTCGCATTTCATGGCCTGGCCCAGGCTCTCACCCGACGGCAGCACCCTGGCATTCATCGGCTGGGAGCACCCGAACATGCCGTGGGACGGAACCACGCTGTGGCTGGTCGATGTCCGCACCCCGGCCACCCCTGCGGTCGCCGTGCTCAGCGGTGACGGGATCGAACGCCCGCGCAGATCCGACCCGGGATTGCCGAGTCCGACCGACCCGGGAATCTCGCTGCTCCAGGCGGAGTTCACGTCGGATTCGTCCCTCCACGTCATCTCCGACCATGAAGGGCACTGGTCGCTGTACGGCCTCGACATCGATCCCGTCGCCGTGCGTCCCCTCGTCACCGACGACCGTCAGGCGCCGGCGCCCGAAAGAATCGGATTCGACCGGCTGAGATCGGTCATCGACACCGGCGAGGAGATCGGCGGGGCCCTCTGGCAGCTGGGCACCCGGTGGCACCTCAACGACGGAGATGAGGTGTGGGCCCATTCGCAGGCGGCGACCGCGACACTCGTGCGCCGCCGGCTGCCCCCTTCCTCCACAACGCTGAGTCCATCCGACACGGCTTGGGAGACCATCGATACGACGGGGGAGACGTTCGGCACGATCGAACTCCTCGACCTCGGCCGCACTCACCTGCTTCTGACCGCGAAGTCGACGAGGCGACCCGGAGCCCTCTACGCCGTCGACCGGGTGACCGGACTGTTCACGGAGATCGCCAGCGAACGCCTCGACACCCACCAGGGCTACTATTCCCGCCCGAGCGTCGGCGAACTCGGGGGAGTGCCCGTCGTCATCCATCCTCCCCACAATCCCCGCTTCGCCGCTCCCGTCGACGAACTCCCGCCCTTCGTGGTCTCGATCCACGGCGGACCGACGGGACAGGCGACCCCGGAGATGACAGCCCGCACGAGCTTCTTCACCTCCCAGGGCATCGGCGTCCTCGAGGTCAACTACGGCGGGTCGACCGGATTCGGCCGCGCCTGGCGTGACCGGCTGCGCGGCGGATGGGGAGTCGTCGACGTCGAGGACACCGTCGCCGCCGTCAACGGGCTCGTCGCAGCCGGACTCGCCGACCCGAACCGCATCGCGATCTCCGGAGCCTCATCGGGCGGGTGGACTGTGCTGTCCGCCCTGGCTTCGACGAACGTGTTCGCCTGCGGCACCTCGTATTTCGGAGTCACCGACCTCATGCGCTTCGTCGTCGACACCCACGACTTCGAATCCCACTACATCGACGGGCTCGTCGGCCCCTGGCCCGCCGCCCAGGACGAATACATCACCCGTTCGCCGATCCGCCGGACCAGCGATATCACCGTGCCCGTGGCCGTGATGCAAGGCGACCGTGACCCGATCGTCCCGCCCTCACAGGCCCAGGAGTTCGTCGATACACTTCAACTGGCCGGAGTGGAGTACATTTACCGTCTGTACAAGGGCGAATCCCACGGCTTCGTCCGCGCCGAAACCATCATCGATTCCCTGGAAAGCGAGTTCGGATTCTATGTCGACGTCTTCGGAATCCCCCGCGCCCACCAGCATGGCTGACCGAGTTCTGCCCGCCGCCACGACCACGGGAATCTGGCTGCCCGGAGCCCGTGATCCGCGTCGCGGCTATATCGCGACCAGCCCGGTTCGAGAGGCCGCGGCCGCCGGCTTCGACATCCTCTCCGACCAGCTTCCGCCGGTGCCCCTGACCGCCGACCGGTCCGAGGACAGGTGGGGCGCCGACGCCATCGGCCGTGCCGTCGGCCTGCTCACCGAACTCCACGTCGACCGCACATCCTACGGGTGGCGGCTGACCGCCTCGGCGGGCAAAGACGAACGACTCGAGGACTCGGCGCTGATCGAAGCCTTCGACGCGATCGCCGAATACGGTGGGTCCCGGCCCGGGCAGGTCCAGATCAGCCTGCCGGGACCGTGGACGCTCGTGACCGCGCTGAGCCTGAGCTCCGGAGCCCGCGTCCTCGGCGATTATGGGGCCCGCCGTGATGTCGTTCAGGCATACGCCTTCGGCATCGCAGCCTTCACCGATCGCATCGCGGGCTTGGGCATGCAGCCGACCGTCCGCCTCGTCGAATCACGCCTGACCCCGGTGCTCACCGGCACCTGGCCGAGCGTGTCCGGATGGGCGAGCCTGCCGGCCATCAGCGAAACCCAGGTGTGGGCGGCGCTCGAATCCACACTGCGCCACCTGCCGCCCACCGTGCTCGCCCTGCCGGACCTCGAGCCCCTGCGCCTGCAGGGCAAGGAGATCCCCGCCGCCGAGGCGGTCCGCCGCACCGGCGCCCGTTCCGTGTCAGTGCCGTTGGCTAGCCTGAGACCACACAGCTGGGAGCAGCTGGCGATCCTCGCCGAGGCGGGGCTCGGCACCTGGATCCACCTGCCGACCGAGGCCGGTGGGCGATCGGACGCGGTCAACCATTGGTGCGAGCGGATCCGCACCCCGTGGTCGCGCATCGGCATGGTGACCGCGAGCCTGCGCGAATTCGGGATCATCGCCGGCCCCGAACTGCCGATGACCCACCCGCCCCTGCTGGAGGACCAGCAGGGGATCGGACCCGAGCACAATCGGGGGACCATGACCATCGCCGCCGGTCTGCGGCGGGCTCTTGAGGAGATCGAATGACCACGACACCGGAGAACGCCGACTCATCGACGCCCGAGCACCAGACCTCGGATTCGACCACACTCGACCTGCAGGGCGTCGACCTCACCGACGCGACCGCTCGCGCTCAGGCGCATGCTCAGCTGACCGAGAAGATCGAGGAGCTGCGGGCCGCCTACTATCAGGACTCCCTGCTCGTCTCCGACGCCGAGTACGACGAACTCGTCCATCGTCTCGAAGACCTCGAGGCGCAGTTCCCCGAACTCGTCACCGACTCCTCGCCGACGCAGACAGTCGGCGGCGTCGTCGACACCTCGACGTTCGACCCGGTCGAACACATCGGACCGATGTACAGCCTCGACAACGTCTTCGACTACGACGAACTGCGAGCCTGGTACGAACGGGTACGGTCGGCCACCTCGGTGAAGTCGAAGTTCCTGTGCGAACTCAAGATCGACGGACTTGCCGTCAACCTGCTCTACCGGAACGGCGAACTCGTGCGGGCCGCGACCCGCGGCGACGGACGCATCGGTGAGGACATCACCGCGAACGTGCGCACGATCTCCGATATCCCGCACCATCTCGATACCGAGCACCCGCCGGCCGAGGTGGAGATCCGCGGTGAGGTGTTCTTCCCCGTCGAGGACTTCGCCGAACTCAATGCCTCGCTTGTTGCCGAGGGCAAAGCCCCCTTCGCGAATCCACGGAACTCCGCGGCCGGTTCGCTGCGGCAGAAGGATCCGGCCGTCACGGCGCGTCGGCCCCTGCACATGCTCGTCCACGGAATCGCCGTGTGGACGCCGGCCGACGATTCGCATCCCGAGCCTGCCCACCAGTCCGAGGTCTACGAACAGTTCCGGTCGTGGGGTCTGCCGATCAGCGACTATTTCAAGGTTCTCGACACCGTCGATGAGATCGAAGACTTCATCGCCTACTACGGCGAACACCGTCACGACGTCACCCACGAGATCGACGGGATCGTCATCAAGATCGACGATATCGCCGTGCAGGAGGCGATGGGCTACACCTCTCGCGCACCGAGGTGGGCGACCGCATTCAAATACCCGCCCGAGGAGGTCACGACGAAGCTCATCGACATCCAGGTGCAGGTGGGTCGGACCGGGCGAGTGACCCCATTCGCCGTAATGGAACCGGTGAGCGTGGCCGGGTCGACCGTCGAGCGGGCGACCCTGCACAACGGATACGAGGTCAAGCGCAAGGGTGTGCTCATCGGCGACACCGTCACCCTGCGCAAGGCCGGCGACGTCATCCCCGAGGTGCTCGGCCCGGTCGCGGCCCTGCGGGACGGATCCGAACACGAATTCGTCATGCCCACCCACTGCCCGTCATGCGGGACCGAGCTCGGCGAGCAGAAGAAAGGCGACAAGGACCTGCGGTGCCCGAACTCACGGTCGTGTCCCGCGCAGCTGGCCAATCGCATCTTCTACCTCGCCTCCCGCGCGGCCTTCGACATCGAAGCCCTCGGCGAGGAGGCCGCGCTGGCGCTGACGGCACCGGCCGAACCGGACACACCTCCGCTGACCTCGGAGGCCTTCCTCTTCGACCTCACTCCCGATGATCTGCGTGATGTCAAGATCTGGCGGAACAAGAAGTCCAAGGGTGTGGAGACCGGCGAACGAGAACTTGTGCCCTACTTCTTCACCCGGGGAACCGCGAAGAAGCCGAGCGCTCCGAGCGCGAACACGAAGAAGCTCTTCGAAGAATTGGAGAAGGCAAAAGATCAAGAACTGTGGCGGGTGCTCGTCGCTTTGTCGATCCGCCATGTCGGACCGACCGCGGCACGGACCCTGGCCGCGAAGTTCCGCACCCTTGCGGCCATCCGTGAGGCCAGCCTCGAAGAGCTGTCGGCCGTCGAGAACATCGGTCCGACGATCGCACAGAGCATCCGCGATTGGTTCGAGATCGACTGGCACAACGAGATCGTCGACACTTGGGCAGCAGCCGGGGTGCGGATGGAAGACGAGGAAGTCGAGGCCGCCGCGCAGACCCTCGAAGGGCTGACGATCGTGGCGACCGGATCGCTGAGCTCGTTCACCCGCGATGGCATCAAGGAGGCGATCCTTGGTGCCGGCGGCAAGGCGGCGGGATCGGTCTCGAAGAAGACCGACTATGTCGTCGCCGGTGAGAACGCCGGGTCGAAGTTGGACAAGGCGGAGTCGCTGGGCGTGCCTGTCCTCGACGAGGACCAGTTCCGGGTGCTGCTGGAGACCGGCAGCCTCGACTGAGATGTGCCC
Source organism: Brevibacterium sp. VCM10 (assembly GCF_000583215.1). Lineage (NCBI taxonomy): Bacteria > Bacillati > Actinomycetota > Actinomycetes > Micrococcales > Brevibacteriaceae > Brevibacterium > Brevibacterium sp. VCM10. The sequence goes on along the minus strand of NZ_JAJB01000033.1, from coordinate 367 downwards.
GGGCCTCGTGCCTGGTCCCTGGTGCCTCGGTGCCGGAGGGAATACTTCGCGGGTCCTGGAGTTTCCATGGTGCGGCTGTGATTCGTTCGTGACCGAATTCGAAGTCGGGGTTCAGACTCAGCCAAGCTCAGAGACAGCTTCGAGTGGAAGAGTGTGGGACATGAGATGGATCCCCAAAGTCCTTGCCGGTACCTGCGTGGTCGTCGCCGCGGCCCTGACCGCAGTGCCGGTTACGGCGGGTCTGGCCGACCTGGTGCTGGGGCCGGGACCGAACAGCACCAAACGCAGTGCGCAGCCGGCCCTGACGTCCATGCGCACTTCGGTGACCCCGGCCACCGGGCGTACCGAGGAGTCGACGACTGCATTC